>JAZTZF010000165.1:0-4448 GCA_045637325.1 Eubacteriales bacterium
AAGAGCCCGTTCGTTATCAATCAGGATAAATGTATCAAGTGCGGCACCTGCGTTGAAAGCTGTAAGTTCGGCGCAATTTTCAAGAAATAAAGGAGAGAACGGATAATGAATAAAGTCAATCTTACCATAGACGGCGTGCGCGTTGAAGTGCCTGCCAATTATACTATTCTCGAAGCTGCTCGCGAGGCACATATCAATATCCCGACTCTTTGCTATCTTAAGGACGTCAACGAGATCGGTGCCTGCCGTCTCTGTCTTGTAGAGATCAAGGGCGCGCGTGCGCTTCAGGCTGCTTGTGTATCTCCCGTCGGCGAAGGCATGGAGGTTTGCACAAATAACGAAAAACTTCGTAAAGCAAGAAAGATCAATCTTGAATTGATTCTTTCCAACCACAACCGCGAATGTACATCCTGCGTAAGAAGCGGCAATTGCGAGCTTCAGCAGCTTTGTAAAGAATACGGGGTCGAAGGCTATCCCTTTGATGGCGATAAATCGGTCGCAAGCATCGATGATATCAGCCCCTCTATCGTTCGTGATAACACCAAATGTATCTCCTGCCGTCGCTGCGTTGCGGCTTGTAACAAGGTTCAGAAGATCGGTGCTATCGGCGTTTCGAAGCGCGGCTTCAATACTACCGTAGGCTGTATTTATGATATGAGTCTTGCAGACAGTCCTTGCGTAAACTGCGGACAGTGTATCCTTGCTTGTCCCGTAGGTGCATTGCACGAAAAGGACAGCATCGACGATGTATATGCAGCAATCTCTGATCCCACAAAGCACGTTGTTGTTCAGCCTGCACCTGCAGTAAGAGCAACTCTCGGCGAAGAATTCGGTATGCCTATCGGTACTTCCGTTACCGGCAAGCTTGTTGCTTCGCTTCGCAGACTCGGCTTTGATAAGGTGTTCGATACCGATTTTGCGGCTGACCTTACCATTATGGAAGAGGGCACCGAGCTTATCGGCAGACTCAACAACGGCGGCAAGCTTCCCATGATCACCTCTTGTTCGCCCGGTTGGATAAAATATTGCGAAGAATTCTATCCCGAATTCCTTCCCAACCTTTCCTCTTGCAAATCGCCTCACGAGATGCTCGGCGCGGTTATCAAGAGCTACTATGCAGAAAAGGCAGGTATCGATCCTAAGGATATCTACGTTGTTTCTGTAATGCCCTGTACCGCTAAGAAGTTCGAAGCGGCAAGAGAAGAACTTTCTGTAAACGGCTTGCAGGATGTCGATGCGGTTCTTACCGTTCGTGAGCTTGCAAGAATGATAAAGAACGCAGGTATCGATTTCAAGCGTCTTCCCGATGAAGATTTCGATTCGATACTCGGCGAATCCACCGGCGCAGGTGTCATCTTCGGTGCTACCGGCGGTGTTATGGAAGCTGCATTGCGTACCGTTTATGAGGTTGTTACCGGCAAAACTCTTGATAACGTTGATTTCGCGTGTGTTCGCGGTACCGACGGAATCAAGGAAGCCGAGGTTGACCTCGACGGCAAGAAGGTTCGCGTAGCTGTCGCTCACGGCACAGGTAACGCAAAAGAACTTCTTGACATGATCAAGAACGGCGAAAAGGAATATGAGTTCATCGAAATCATGGGTTGCCCCGGCGGATGCGTAACCGGCGGCGGTACTCCTATCGTAGATGCTACCACTCTTTCCTACATCGACCTCAAGACCGAGCGTGCAAAGGCGCTTTACGGCGAGGATGCAGGCAAGGCAAAACGCAAATCGCATGAGAACGAAGAGGTTAAGACGCTTTATAAGGAATTCCTCGGCGAGCCGAATTCTCACAAGGCACACGACCTTCTCCATACTCACTACATTCCCAGACCTAAGTACATCAGAAAGTAATATAACAAAACAAAGGCTGTCACAAACCAACGTTTGTGACAGACTTTTTGTGGAAATTCGACATTAAACCATTGACAAGACGGAGTTATGCGGTTACAATTAAGAAAAGCGGAATTTATTCAAAAAATGACATAATGGTACAAAGATATGATAAAAAATAAAAGAACCGAAATATTGGTAATCGCGCTGATTCTGATAATACAGAGCGTATACTTTGTATATATAGGAAATCAGAAGGCGTATCTCCACATGGACGAGGCGTATTCGTTCGGACTTTCTTCCTATGATAAGGTAGAGATACATGACAACCCCGATTTTTATAATACCTGGCACGGTGGGGAATATTACCGCGACTATCTTGTGGTTGACAGCGACGAGCAGGGCGATTATTCACCTGTTTACGAAAACCAGAAAAACGATGTGCATCCTCCTATATTTTATCTGCTTTTGCGCGTGTTTATGGGCTTTTCTGTCGGTAATTTCACAATGTGGAGCGGTATTGCGCTTAATATCTTCATCCATCTTTTTATTACCGTTTTCACCTATCTTATTATAAAAAAGATGCTGTCGGGCTGTAAATACGAGAAAGAAAAGTCGGTATTAATGACTCTGCTTTCGGTATTTATGCTTTCAACACTTACCAGCATACTTTATATCCGCATGTACTCGCTTGCCGCGCTTAATATTCTGGTCACCGTATATCTGCATATTCTTCTTTATGAGAATAACGACCGTCCGTTAAAGTATATGATCGGTATCGGTATCGTTGCACTCGTCGGCTCGCTTACGCATTATTTCTATCTCTATTTTATTTTTGCTCTGTTTGTTCTTTTTGTAATGGCATATATCGAAAAGAACCAGTTTAAGAATATCGGCATGTACGTAATTACGCTCGTAGTTGCGGCGGGTCTTTCGCTTCTTATATTCCCTCATTCGCTTAACCATATGTTCTTCGGATACCGAGGTCAGGGTGTTATCTCAAACCTTCTTGATCCGTCAAAGTATACAAGCATTTTCCCGTTCCTCGGGGAGATCGCCGTTTCGGTGTTCAACTATATGCTTTTTGCGATTTTGGGTCTTATCGTTCTGGTGCATTTCCACAAGCGCATGCGTGAGAAATTCGGGCATGTTTGCGACAGTTCGCGTCACGTGTTTATTATCGTTGGTTTCCCGACGTTGTTTTATTATATCATAACTGCAATATCGTCGCCTTGGATAGAACTTAGGTATATGTTGCCGATATGCGTTTTGATTTTCGTTACAATTATGTGTTATCTCTACCGCCTGTTGGCTACGATGACGCGTGAATCGGTTCGTAACGGAATTATGATAATGCTCTCTTGCGTGATGCTTGTCACCCCCGGGATGACCGAAATTAAGCCCGCACCGATGTTTGATGATCGTAGGGAAGCGGTGGAATATATCGAGGCAAATACCGATAAACCTGCGTTTTATTTCTTCGATTCGAACAATAACCGATTCCTCGACGATATTATGATGTTCTCGATGATCGATAAGTCTTATATCGCTCGTGACATTGGCGCTAATCCGCAAAATATTGCAAAGGCGTTCGAAGGCGTCGATGCCTCTGGCGGGGTTATCGTCTTCGTCAGCGAATATTATGACGGTTGGGAAATGATACATTCGTTGCGCGAGGCACTTGGACTCGAACACGCCGACTATCTTTACCGTATGAATTCCTGCGATATATTTGTAGTTTATCCTGCAGAATAAAAATGCAAACAAAAAGCACCTATGCTTGAGCATAGGTGCTTTGTTATTAGTGCATTATATTCTTGCCTTAATTGCGTCAGCCTTGTCGGTGATTTCCCACTTAACGCCGAGTTCTTCACGTCCGAAGTGGCCGTAAGCCGCAAGGTTCTTATAGATAGGCTTGCGGAGGTCGAGCGTTTCGATGATAGCGGCAGGACGGAGGTCGAATACTTCGTTTACGATCTCTGCAAGACGCTCGTCGGTAACCTTGCCGGTGCCGTTGGTGTTAACAAGAACAGACAAGGGCTTTGCAACGCCGATGGCGTACGCTATCTGAACTTCGCATCTCTCGGCTGCGCCCGATGCAACGATGTTCTTTGCAACGTAGCGTGCCATATAAGCAGCAGAACGGTCAACCTTGGTCGGGTCCTTACCCGAGAAAGCACCGCCGCCGTGGGATGCATATCCGCCGTATGTATCTACGATTATCTTACGGCCGGTAAGACCGCTGTCGCCGTGAGGGCCGCCCACAACAAATCTGCCGGTGGGGTTAACATAGATCTTGGTGTTGTCGTCCATGTATTCCTTGGGAACAGAGGGGATGATAACCTCACGGATGATGTCCTCTCTGATCTGCTCAAGGCTAACGCTCTCTGCGTGCTGAGAGGATACGACGATCGCGTCAACACGTACAGGCTTGTTGTCCTCATATTCAACGGTGACCTGAGTCTTTCCGTCGGGACGGAGGTAGGGAAGTGTACCATTCTTGCGTACCTCGGTAAGGCGCATCGACATGTGCTGAGCAAGCGAGATAGGCATGGGCATAAGCTCGGGGGTTTCGTTGCAGGCAAAGCCGAAAACCATACCCTGGTCGCCGGCGC
>JAZTZF010000166.1:0-6791 GCA_045637325.1 Eubacteriales bacterium
AGATACCACAATAGCAAAACAGTTACTTCGTTCCGCTACAAGTGTTGGAGCAAATATAAATGAAGCTGTATATGGAAACAGTAAGGCGGATTTTATATCCAAACTACATATTTCACTTAAGGAAACCGGTGAAAGTATATATTGGCTCACGCTTCTGAAAAGAACAAATCTGATAGAATATAACTTTGATGGACTCCTTTCTCTTGCAGAAGAAATCAAGCGAATGCTGATTGCATCACTTAATACCGCAAAGGAAAGCGCAAAATGAAAATCACGGAAATATGTGACATCTTAAGACAAGAACTCTATGAAAACAACTATCAATACGGATTTTATTTTGATGGCAGAAAGTACACGCCGGATTTCAGAAATGGGTTTGATGCAGAGTTTTTCAATCTATCAAAAACAATCTATCGCATTCAAACTCCGCAAGACACCATGAAAGAAAAAATCGGAACTTGTGTTGATGTGGTGTTAGTAATGAAATATATTTTGGATAAAATGAATGTTCAAAGTAAAATTTGGTTACTCCATCATAATATTAAGAAGACCCCACATACGATTCTTACCTTTGAAGCAGAGGGGAAACTTGTTTATATTGAACTAACGCCACAATCAAACAAGCCCTGGTATGGTAAGGAGATCTTATACGAGAGTGAGCAACGCTTTATCGAGAGTTTTCAAAAAGATGACTTTACAATTATCGAAATAACTGACCAAATAATTATTGGAGCTCATCCTGACTTGTTATTACGGCATTTACCACAACAAGGCAAATAACCGTGGTGTACTTTTGCTTACTTTTACCTCCATTCTGCTCTGTTTGGTTACATTTTCAGTGCCATACACAAAACCGTATAAATGTTTTTTGTTTTTTATAAATACAGAGTAAATGTGTATTTTTTGTTGAAATATGCTATAAAACGTGTTATAATTATCACAAGCCAACTCTTATTAATTAAATGTAAGGAGAATTATTATGTTTTGTCCAAAATGCGGTGCAAATCTACCCGAAGACGCAACTTCATGCGTGGCTTGCGGATATCAGATGCAAGATCAGCAATCACCTGCGGTACATGTTTCGGCTAAGGAAAGAGGTATTAGCAAGAAAGATTTCCTTGCTACCGAAGCTAGCGAAACTGCACGTAAATCATCGAAAATTTCACAAATCGCTTTTATTGCTGCTGTGATTCTGGTTATCGTAAGCGTTATCGTTGCTAATAACACTGCTTTTTATAAATTGCCTATAATTTCGCTTGTGCTGTCCGATAGCGAGCAAAAAGAAATAGAAGAAGATCTTAAAATGGATTCCGATATTTTTGATGAAGCAAGAGATCTTCTTGATGAAATCGAAGATGACCTTGCCAAGAAAGAATATAAAGCTATTAAAAAATTCATTGATCGAGCCGAAAAGATAGCCGAAAATCCCTCCCTTGCTGCTATTACCGATGCAGTTGATCAGGCAGAAAAGGTAGCCAAAATTAACCGTGACCGTGATGTGGAAGATCGCTTTGATTTCGATTCTGTTTCCTCTATAAATGAAGTTTGGGGACTGCTTCACGGAATCACTACGGCAACGTATATATTTGCCGTAGTAGTTATTCTGCTCGCTCTTCTCTCTTTCTTCAAAAAGAGCATCGCCGTTGCGGTCATTGCTGCGATAGTTTCTGCGCCCTTTGTTCTTGCTTTCTCGGGCTTTATCTGGTATGTCCTCATCCTTGCGGCACTTATTACGATGGCAGTTATGTTTTCGAAAATAAACAAGGAATACAAAGCATAAACACAACAATAGAGGCACCCATGCTTGTGAAGTGGGTGCCTTTGTTTTGTTTTTTGATTGAAAATATGCTCAAGAAAAAACAGATCGCTTCTAAATTATTGAAATATCGTTCGTTTTGTGATACAATGATAAAAAACAAAAGTGACGTTGATTTATATAAAACAAGGGAAGGTAAATATATGAAAAAAGAAGCGTTGTATGCAAAATCAAGCGGATTTTCATCAACTCATCTTTTGTAAATTGTAAGAATCTGTCGGAAGTTTTCCCGAGTTTGGGCATAATAAAGAGACGAACAAAAGAAATGGCTATAATAAAGATACAAACAAAAGAAAGGGAGTAAAAACATGGCTGTACTCAGCGTAAACAAAACCAATTTCGAACAGATCAAAAACAGCGAAAAAACCGTTCTTCTCGACTTCTATGCCGACTGGTGCGGTCCCTGCCGTATGGTTTCGCCCATTGTGGACGAGATCGCAAAGGAGAATCCCCAATACCTTGTTTGCAAGATAAACGTCGATGATGAACCCGAGCTTGCCAATGCTTTCGGCGTTACGAGCATACCTACTTTGGCGGTTATGAAGGGCGGAAAGACGGTCGCTCAATCCGCAGGCGCAAAACCCAAGGATATGATCCTTGCTATGCTTGAGGGCTGATTTGCCGCGCGCATAGACTATGCAAGCAAACGGCGGAGGAGCAAAATGGAACACGTCTACGATATAATAATTATAGGGGGCGGACCTGCGGGATACACCGCCGCTTTGTATGCCGTGCGCGCAGGTCTTGATGCCGTTTTGCTGGAGAGAATGTCCGCCGGAGGACAAATGGCGCTGACGGGGGATATAGATAACTACCCCGGATTCGAACAAGGCATAGACGGATTCACGCTTGGTATGAAAATGCAAAAAGGCGCCGAGCGATTCGGCGCAAAGACGGTATACGCCGAGGTGACGGGTGTTGATTTTTCCGAGCCTGTAAAAAAGGTAAATACCGATAAAAGCGTCTATTATGCAAGGACGGTCGTTATTTCCACGGGCGCCAACCCGCGCGAGCTCGGCGTGGAAAACGAAAGAGAGTTTGTCGGCAGGGGAGTTCACTATTGCGCGCATTGCGACGGCAGATTCTATAAAGATAAAACGGTGGTCGTTATAGGCGGCGGTAATTCTGCCGCGGCGGACGCGCTGTATCTTTCGCGGCTTGCGAAAAAGGTGTATGTTGTACATCGCAGAGATGCGCTCAAGGCAACAAAAATCTACCATGAACCGCTTATGACGGCAGATAACGTGGAGTTTATTTGGAACAGCACGGTCGAAGAATTTATTGCAGACGAGAGAATAAGCGGGGTAAAAGTCAAAAGTGTAACAAACGGCAGTTTAACCGATCTTGCCTGCGACGGTGTTTTTGTAAGTATCGGAAGAAAACCTGCCACCGAATTTTTGAAGGGCGCGGTACAACTGGACGAGAACGGCTACGTGATTGCCGACGAATCCACAAAAACAAGCGTCTGCGGTGTATATGCCGCAGGCGACGTCCGGACCAAGGTTCTCCGTCAGGTCGTAACGGCAGTGTCGGACGGCGCGGTTGCCGTGCATTACGCCGAAGAATATCTTGCGCAAAAATATTAAAAAACAAAGAAAAAGTAAAATAAACCATAAAAAATATTTTGGAGGATACTATTATGTGCAAAAACAAATTTTACGTTTGCGAACATTGCGGAAATCTTGTGGGAATGATCAACGATTCGGGCGTGCCGATGATGTGTTGCGGTCAGAAGATGACCAAGCTCGAGGCAGGTACTGTCGAGGCAAGCCGCGAAAAGCATATTCCCGTTGTAACCGTTGCTGACGGCATCGTTACCGTTACCGTAGGTTCGGTCGAACATCCCATGGTCGAAGAACACAGCATTCTCTGGGTATATCTTCAGACTGACAAGGGCGGTCAGCGCAAGTGCCTGCAGGTAGGTGCGGTACCCACGGTTACGTTTGCGCTTGCGGATGAAAAACCCATTGCGGCATATGCGTACTGCAATCTCCACGGTTTGTGGAAAGCGGAAGTTTGATACAGAGTTCAACTTAACAATTCGGTACATATAAACAACATAGGGGCAAAAATGCCTCTGCGAAGATTTTTTTGAACCGTTTAATATGTAATTAGCGTTTTTTCGTTTTGCTGTGTTTTTTTTCATTAGCCAAAGCATTGCGCTTTTTGTCCTTTTGGGCTGGTTCCGGCAGCAATGCTTTGGCTAACGATGGTAGAAGAAATTTTGTAAGGGCGTGGTTATAATGAAAGAAAAATTAAAAAATCTAAAATGGCAAAATTTTGTCTTTCTGTTTTTTGCAGGGTGTATAAACGCAATCGGTGTAACCGTTTTTTTGGCACCGGTGAAGTTGTATGACAGCGGCATATCGGGCACTTCTATCCTGCTTTCGCAGATCACGCCGGAATATTTGACTTTATCTGTTTTTCTTTTGGCTCTCAATATTCCGCTCTTCCTATTCGGATTAAAAAAGCAGGGCGCGGTATTTACCGTATATTCTGTATTTACGGTTGCTACGTATTCCTTGGCGTCTTGGATGATAAACGATATTTTGCCGATCGACGTCAGCATCGCATCTCCGCTTGCGGGACAGGATCTGCTGCTGTGTGCGCTGTTCGGCGGCATAATATCCGGTGTCGGCAGCGGACTTACTATTCGTAACGGCGGCGCTATAGACGGTATCGAAGTAATGGCTGTTATTTTTTCGAAAAAGCTGAATATTACTGTAGGTACCTTTGTTATGATCTACAACGTGTTGCTGTACGTGGCTTGCGGAATCATTATCGAGAGCTGGATTTTGCCGCTTTATTCTATTGTGACCTATGCGGCGGGACTGAAAACAATCGACTTTGTCGTAGAGGGTATCGACCGTTCTAAATCGGTAATGATAGTGACCGAAAATGCAGAAGAAATAAACAATGCGCTTATGGAAGAATTTAAGTGTGGAACAACAAAAATAGCGGCAACCGGCGGCTATTCCAGTGCCGAAAAAACCATTATTTATTTTGTTGTTAACAGGTTCCAGATATACAAAATGAAAACTATTATTCACAGTATCGACCCAAAGGCATTTGTGACAATTAGCGAGGTTGCAGACGTTTTCAAACACAATGAGTAATAACGAGAAACATTTTTTATCTTGACAAATTGCTCGCAAATGAGTATAATTAGATGGGTTTACTATGTGCTTTTGCGTTTGCGAAGGCATATATTAACCATTGCTCGAAAAGTTAATTCAAAAGTCATTTTAAGGAGGCTTATTAAAATGAGCAAGAAGATTCTTTCCATGCTGCTCGTGGCAGTAATGCTTGCCACCGTTGCTCTTACAACCGCATCCTGCGGCAAGACCGACGACACCGGCAGCAATAGCAGCGACGCATCCGACGGCGCTGTTGTTTACACCGATCCCTATGCAGATCTCGAAGGCGACGAAAAGTACGCTGCCATCTATGATGACGTACTCGGCGAATTTTCCGAGGCTTATGAGGCCGCTAAGGCGGAAACCAATGTTTCCAAGAAATGGGCTCTTATGGCAATTGCCGAAGCTAAGCTCATGGAATCCGCACTTATGCTTCCTCTTACCAGCAACGGCGGTACTTACTCGATCTCGAGAGTTGCTCCCTACACTGTAGACTACACTCTCTGGGGCAACGACAACTACCGCTATCATCAAGCACTTGTCGCTGACAAATTCATTACTGCTGAACACAGAGCCGAAATGAAGGCTAAGTGGGTAGAAGTAAAGGGTCAGGGCACCTATGAAGCTTGGGCAAAGCAGTATTTGGCTGACAAGGGTTACACCCTCAAGGACAGCTACTCCATCGGCTATTCTTCCGATCCTCAGACTTGGGACGTTCTTGCAACTTCCAGAGCTGCAGACTCCGAAGCTATCATCAACACCTATGACGGTCTCTATGAATATGACGTAGAGGGTACTCTCAAGCCTGCGCTTGCAGAAAGCTACACCGTTGCAACCACCGGCGAAGGCGAAGAAATGCGCACCGTTTATACCTTCAAAATCCGTGAAGGCGTAGAATGGGTTGACTACCAGGGCAGAAAGGTTGCCGACCTCACCGCAAAAGACTTTGTTACCGGTATGCAGCACATGATGGACGCAGCAGAAGGTCTTGAATATCTCGTTCAGGGCGTTGTTGTTAACGCAAGCGAATACATCAGCGGCGATATCACCGACTTCACTCAGGTTGGTGTTAAGGCTACCGACGACTATACTCTCGAATACACTCTTATCGGCAATCCTACCTACTTTATGACCATGCTCGGTTACGGTGTTTTTGCTCCTATGAGCGAATCCTACTACAAATCTCAGGGCGGTCAGTTCGGTGATGAATACGATAACACGGTTGAAAGCTACAAGTACGGTGCTTCTCCCGAGAATATCGCTTACTGCGGCCCTTACTGCGTAACCAACCTCACCGAAAAGAACACCATCGTGTTCACTGCTAACAACTCCTACTGGAACAAAGACAACATCAACATTAAGACTCTTACCTGGAAATACAACGACGGCGAAGATGCTCTTAAGGCATACAACGATGCAGTTGCAGGCACTATTGACGGCTGCAGCCTTAACCCCTCTGCACTTGAGCTTTGCAAGACCGAGGGCAAATTCGATGACTATGCATACGTTTCTTCCACCGATGCAACCACTTTCTCGGCTTTCTATAACGTAAACCGTGAAGCATTCAAGAACGTAGCTGACGAAACCAAGGTTGTTTCTTCTCAGACCGAAGAAGTTGCTACCAGAACCGCAGCAGCTCTCCGCAACGTTCACTTCCGCCGTGCTATCTCCTTTGCTCTTGACAGAGGTGCATACAACGCTATGACCAACGGCGAAGAGGTTAAACTCAACGCTCTCAGAAATACCTATACTCCCGGTACTTTCGTTGCTCTTGAAGAAGACGTTACCGTTTCCATCAACGGCAAAGTCGGATCGTAGCCATGTCGTTCTGTGAGCCA
>JAZTZF010000167.1:0-2172 GCA_045637325.1 Eubacteriales bacterium
ACTCGCAGATTGTAGCTGCTATGGGAAACCAAATTATATGCAGAGAGTTCTTGGGCACTAACGAACAGGTTGAGCATATCTGCCGATACGCAAATCGATATGGCAGGTTTGATTACAGTTTATCCCGAGAAGAAAACGAAGCGAGGTATGTTTCAGAAGAAAATATCATTGCTGAAAGAATTCAAAGAGCGATTTCCAATGGCGGAAAACTGTATAGCATATCTTTGGGCAAGGAAATAGGAATTGTTACAGTAGATAAGGGGCATATAGATAATTTATACATTGAGGGGCAGTATCAACGTAATGGATTTGGTACTCGTCTTCTTGAGTATGTGCTATCAATAGCCGGAAAACAAGCTTATATTGATGTTCCTATATTAAACAAAGAATTACTTCATATTTGCGATAAACTTGGGTTGGTAAAAACAGAACAAACCGAGCATACTATTCGAATGGCGAAGCCGTAACCCCACAACCACCCGGCACCATTCCGCAAGCAATTTTGCAACTTTTTCTTGCCCCAAAAATGCTTGCATTTTCGGGGACCCATACACTATATAAAAAATTGCCTTTTGCATTAGCACGCAGAAGGCATTTTTATTTGCTGTTATTCTTTTTAATTATATTGAAACAAAGGAATCTCTTTTTGTGTATGTACGGTTGATTTTTTGACAGTAATTTGATAATATAGCATAAAAGGCTTTTCAAACCATCACGGGTTCGACTCTTTTATGCTATATGGAGGATATACTATGAAAAAAACACTTACAAAAGCAAACGCACTTCTGCTTGCATTTGTCATCGTTTTCGCGGCGATACCTCTGCTTGCATCTTCCGAAGAAAGCGTCACTCTTGAATATCAATTCATCGGTGATGAGGCGAAGCTGGCAGGATTTGCACAGGGTCTTATAACAATCACTCCTGCCGAGTCGTCGGCACAAAGCGGATATTATCTTGTTTATTACACAAACGGCTCAAGCCTTCTTGATGGTTATGACGAGCTTGCATCCGCACCTATTACAGGAAGCTCTGTCCGTATTGAAATCAAGGACGGAACAATGATTCCGCAGGGGGCAACGGGCATTGCGGTTTTCGAAAGCTCTACCAGCTTTTTGGATACTCCTCCCGCAATTTCCGCCGCTAAGGCAAAATGTGATATCCCTGCTTCGAAACAGCTTACGTTGGCTAATGCAGAGCTTGTTTTCGGTCTTGCCTCCGACGTTCATATGAACTATGAGGGTACGGGCGCAGGTGCACATAAAAAATGGGAAAACGCTCTTAAATTCTTCAAAAACAACGGCGCAACCCATATTGTAGTTACCGGCGATATGACAGGTGATGCCAGCGACGGCGAGGGTTTGGGACCGGACTTCACTCTCGAAAACCAATATAAAAAATATATGTCCTTGGTTGCAGCCGCGGGCTATACCAAGGAAACTGCTATTGAATGTATCGGAAACCATAGCAACACCAACGCCGACAGAGGCTTGTTTACAACCTACACTTCGGGCTCAAACGAGGTTCATCCCTTCGACGGCTCTGCGTATTTCTACGTGTTGATGAAAGGTCAAAACGGCGCAAAGGATAACCTTTTCATTGTGTTGCAGCAAGAACTTGATGCGGCGCCCGGCGGTTACAAGGCGAGTCAGTCGGCAGCCGTAGACAACTTCTCCAAGGCGCAGATGGATTGGTTTGAAAACCTGCTGACTACATATGGCAACGATGAAAGCACCAACGTTTTTGTGCTTTGCCATTCTCCTTTCAGAAACTATGGCGCAGGCGAAAAATACGATGGTGACTATACAACCCTTCTTACCTTCAAAGACGAATATCCTCAAAATATGCGCCTGAAGCATCTTTTGGAAACCTATAAGGACGTAACTGTTTTCTCGGGACATACCCATCAAAGCTTGTACGATGCCCTTAACTATTCGGATATGGGCAACACCTTTGCTCATACTGTCCACGTTCCTTCAACCGCCGCCCCCAGAGCTTATAAAAACGGCGTGAATACCGCGTGGTATGATACACACAAAGCCACCGCCGCAACCTACGCCAGTGAATCCTATGTCGTTAAGGTGTATTCCGATTACGTTGTTTATATGGGCTATAACGTTGCTACGGGCAAGTATATCCCCAAAGGATGCCTGATTGTCCCCACAAAGCGCAACG
>JAZTZF010000168.1:0-2253 GCA_045637325.1 Eubacteriales bacterium
AACCGCAACACCAAGCTGTTTTTTAAGGACAAGGGATTGTTTTTTACCTCGCTTATAACTCCGCTTATACTGCTGGTGCTTTATTCCACCTTTTTGGGTAACATCTACCGCGACAGTTTGATGCTCTCGATACCCGAGTTTTTAAGTATTGACGAAAACATAATAGACGGCTGTGTCGGCGGTCAGTTGATGTCGTCTATCCTTGCAGTGAGCTGTGTAACGGTCGCGTTCTGCTCCAACATGCTTATGGTGCAGGACAAGGTAAACGGCGCGTATAACGATATTGCCGTTACGCCCGTAAAATATTCTCACGTGGCGTGAAGTTATTATATTTCTACCTTTTTCGTTACATTTATCATCAACCTCGTTGCGCTTATAGCTTGCATGATATACCTTGCTTTTACGGCGTGGTATCTTGCCGTTGTCGACATACTATTTCTTATTCTTGATATTTTCCTTATGGTCATGTTCGGTACGGCGTTGTCATCGGTTATCGGATTTTTCCTTTCGTCACAGGGGCAGATCTCGGCGGTAGGAAGTATTGTAAGTTCCTGCTACGGTTTTATTTGCGGTGCTTATATGCCGATATCTCAATTTTCGGAAGGCTTGCAGAAGGTCATTTCCCTGCTTCCCGGTACCTACGGTACGTCGCTGTTCCGCAATCATTCGATGCAGGGCGCACTTAGCGCTTTGGGTGATGCAGGATTGCCCGAAAACGCTATCGAAGAAATCAAAGACGCTATTGACTGCAATATTTATTTCTTCGGTGACAAGGTTTCTATCGGCATGATGTTTGCCGTTGTAGGCATTACGGTTGCTGTTTTGGCGGGCGCATATATCCTGATAAACATATTCCTCGGCGGAAAGGCGAAAAAGGCGTAACGACATTATTGACAAAGCACGCCGAAAACGCTAAAATAATCCCATAAAAGTCAGGAGGATTAGGATGAGCGCAGTTTTTAACGAAGTGAAAAAGAAGCTCGGTTTCGGCTGTATGCGGTTGCCGATGAAGGATAACGAGGTAGACCATGCGCATTTGTGCGAAATGGTGGATAAATTTCTTGATGCAGGGTTTAACTATTTTGACACGGCGCACGGATACATAAATATGAAAAGCGAGCCTGCCCTGCGCGAGGCGCTTGTAAAACGCCATGACAGAAGCGAATTTCTGCTTACCGACAAGCTCTCGGGTCCCTATTTTTCGAGCGAAGAAGAGATTCGTCCGCTCTTTAACAAACAGCTCGAGATCTGCGGTGTGGATTACTTTGATTTTTATCTTATGCACGCCCAGAATGCCAACAGTTTTAAGAAGTTCAAGGAGTGCCGCGCATACGAAACTGCGTTTGCGCTTAAATCCGAGGGCAAAATAAAGCATGTCGGCCTTTCTTTCCATGACAAAGCCGAGGTGCTTGACCAAATTCTCTGTGAATATCCCGAGATCGAGGTCGTGCAGATTCAGTTCAACTATGTTGATTACAACGACGACAATGTTCAGGGCCGTCTTTGCTATGAAGTTTGCCGCAAACACAACAAGCCGATATTGATAATGGAGCCTGTAAAAGGCGGCAGTCTTGCAGGTCTGCCCGAACAGGCAAAAGCAGAGCTTGCTCCGTTCGGCGGGAGTGACGCGAGTTTTGCGTTACGCTATGCGGCAGGGTTTGACGGCGTATTTATGGTTCTTTCGGGCATGAGCAATACCGATCAACTTCTGGACAATATTTCGTTTATGGCGGACTTTAAACCCTTGTCGGAAGAAGAACACAAGGCGATAAAAAAGGTCACCGAAATTCTGGAAGGGCTTGATACGATCAAATGCACCGGCTGTGCCTATTGCGTAGACGGTTGCCCGAGCAATATTCCTATACCCTCTATTTTCAAATGCGTGAACAATTCCCGCCGTTACACCACATTCAACGGCAGGGAGCATTACGGATTTATTACCGGCGTCAAGCGCGGAAAAGCAAGCGATTGTATTGCTTGCGGTCAATGCGAGGATATTTGTCCGCAGAAATTACCCATTATTGAGCTTTTGAAAAAAGCAACCGAAGAATTTGAATAAAAGATAACCGCTGAAGTCAAGACTTCAGCGGTTTTTTAGCGGTATTATTCGGTAAACGCGTCGGAATCGTCAACAGATTCGGGTGTTTCTATAGGTTCGGGATTTACAACTTCTTGAGGTTCGGGTTGTGCGGTAGGTTCAACCGAATCAAAAACAGTCTGTTCGGGTTGCGCGGCAGGTGCGGTTTGATATAC
>JAZTZF010000169.1:0-4791 GCA_045637325.1 Eubacteriales bacterium
TAATACAGGAATTTTTTCGAACCTTTCGCCTGATCACATTGGCAAATCGGAGCACAAGGATTTTGATGAATACCTAAATTGCAAAAAGAAGATATTTGATCAATGTCGTCGAGTTATAGTTAACAAGGATGCCGATAATTACGACAGAATTATCGAAAACGCAAAGGCTCCAATATATACCGTCTCTTCGGGAGGAAATGCAGACTTTACTTTTTCCAACGCTTCGTTTTTTATTTCCGATAAGAAATTGAATACGAATTTCATCTGCAATGACGGAAAAGAAAAACACAAAATATCCTTGAACACGCCCGGTTACTTTTCTTTGTACAACGCCACAATCGCCATTGCGGTTGCAAGGCTTGACGGCATCGATTATTCCGCAATAAAGCAAGGTCTCTCCATTGCATTCGTCAAGGGCAGAATGGAAATCGTACCTACCGACAACGACTTTACCGTTATAATAGATTTCGCGCACAACGAGTTCAGCGTAAAAAACCTATTTGAAACTATGAAATTATACAATCCCGCACGCATAATTTCCGTTTTCGGTTGCGGCGGAAACCGCAGCAAGCTGAGAAGATACGGAATGGGCGAAGTTATCGGAAAGAATTCCGATTTATCTATCATTACTTCCGATAATTCACGATTCGAAAATATTGAGGATATTATTAACGATATACTCATCGGCATGCACAAAACCGACGGAAAATATCTTATTATCCCAGACAGAAAAAACGCAATAAAAGAAGCCCTCCGCGAAGCGCAGAAGGGCGATGTTATACTTTTGATCGGAAAAGGACATGAACTGTACGAAGAAATCAAGGGTGTTAAATATCCGTTCAATGAGCGTGAAATTGTAATTAACAGCCTTGACGAACTTCGGCAACAAGATAATTTATAAGGAAGCCTTTCTCGGAAAAGTTCTTTTCGTACTCGGTTTCTATATTATCCTTTGAGAATACCGTATCACCGTGAAGGTCGAAACAAACGTCGGTAACGGTGTATCCGTTATTGACGAAGCTCTCCAATGAATAGTCAAACAAACCTTTATTATCGGTTTTGAAGAAAATCTTGCCCTCCGGGGCAAGTATTTTTTTATACCGTTCCAAGAACAGAGGACTTGTCAGACGTCGTTTTGCATAGCGTTTCTTGGGCCAAGGATCGGAAAAGTTAAGATACAGACGCGAAACACTGCCATGAGGGATTATATCGGCTATATTTTCTGCATTTGCTCTCAAAAAACGAACGTTTTGCAGGTCTTCCCTTTCGGCTTTTTCCATAGCCATCATCAAAACATCGGGGACAAGTTCAACAGCAAGAAGCTTGTTATCGGGATACTGCTTTGATAACCCTGTTATAAAAGCACCTTTACCGCATCCAATTTCGAGAAAAAGCTCGCCGTTGACATTATATATATTATCTGTAACCGCAACGCCGTTTTCATCAAGCGGCAAAAAAAGTTTTTCGACCTTTTCCATTCTTTTATCGCGGTTCTTTTTTGGTCTCATTCTCATAGTCGTTACCTCACTATTATTTCAAATAAGCAAATATATAATAACCAAAAATTTCATTAAAGTCAATGTATATTTATTTTTAATAGGAGCAAAATATCATCGAGGAGGATGAATTATGATACTTGACAGAATAGCATTATTCCTTGTAATTGTCGGCGCTATCAACTGGGGTTCTATTGGACTTTTCGAGTTCGACATCGTCGCATGGATATTCGGCGGTCAGGGCGATATCGTCAGCAGAATCGTTTATACTCTCGTTGCAATAAGCGGTCTTTGGTTGACAACTCTGTTCTTCAGAAGCAGAGAAACAGCCGCTGCCATCGAATAGTAACCGATTAATAATATAAAAATACCGTTCCTGTAAGTTTTGCAGGACGGTATTTTTTATATCGTACAATAAAATTGACAACTTCTAATAACTGTGTTATCATTTCAGTTGACAGAATAAGCAAAAAATCTCGGAGGAACCGAAATGAGCATTATCGTCTGTGACGGTGTTTCGCTTTCATACGGTGCGGACACGGTTTTAGGCAAAATAGATTTCTCGGTGAATGCCGGCGACAAGGTCGGTGTTATCGGCGTAAACGGTGCCGGAAAATCCACATTGTTTTCGATCATACGCGGAAACCTTGAGGCAACAAGCGGCAATATTTTTATATCAAGCGGTGCCACCATCGGTTGTTTGGAGCAAATAAACGATGCCCACAGATTCGGATGTAATATTTTCGAAGCCGCAGTTTCGGCATATTCAAATCTTATTACGCTCGAAACCGAAATTAACGAACTTAGAGCACGCATGGAACGCGGGGACGAATCCGTCATAAAGTCTTTTGTAGACAAAAACGAACGGTTTTCAAAGCTCGGAGGAAACGAGTTCCGTAGCAAGACCAAGTCTTTGCTCGCTAAATTCGGGTTTACGGAAAACGATATTAGCAAGAGCGCCGATACATTAAGCGGAGGGCAAAAGACAAAACTCCTGCTTGTAAAGTTGTTACTTTCCGATCCCGATATTATGCTCCTCGACGAGCCTACCAACCATCTTGACACTCAGGCATGCGAATGGCTCGAAAATTATATCAACGCTTCCAAAAAGACCTTTCTTATTGTTTCCCACGACAGATATTTTCTTGACCGCACTACCAAAAAAACCTTGGAAATTTCGCACGGCGTGTCCGAGATGTACACCGGTAACTATACTCAGTTCCGTGAAAAGAAAAAGGCGCTTGACGAGGCAAAGCTAAAACACTATAACCTCCAACAAAAGGAAATAGCTCGTCTCGAGGCCTTTATCGAAAATCAGCGAAAGTGGAACCGCGAAAAGAACATAATCGCCGCCGAAAGCAGACAGAAAACTATTGATAAAATGGTAAAACTGGAAAAACCGAAGGAAAAAGAAAAAGGAATTTTCTTTTCGATATCCAATTCCGGCACCATGAGCAACGACGTACTGTCGGTTCGCTCGCTTTCTATGTCATATACCAACAATAATCTGTTTACTAACCTCTCTTTTGAAATCAAGCGCGGCGAGAGATTGTTTGTAATCGGGGCAAACGGTTGCGGAAAATCGACACTTTTGAAAATTCTAACGGGGCGCGAAACACAAAACAGCGGTATATTTGAACTCGGGTACAATCAAACGATAGGATACTACGATCAGGAACAGCAGCTACTAAATCAAAGTTCAAACGTAATCGACGAGATATGGAGTGTTTATTCCGACAAAACCAACACGCAAATACGTTCGATGCTGGCACAATTCGGGTTCCGCGGCGATGACGTTTTTAAGAGCATATCGGTTCTGAGCGGCGGAGAACGGGCGCGGCTTTCGATTGCAAAAATGGTTGCCTGTGGCGTAAGTCTGCTGATTCTCGACGAGCCTACGAACCATCTTGATATCGATTCACGCGAGATGCTTGAAAATGCATTACAGGAATACGACGGCACGATCATCGCCGTATCCCACGACAGATATTTTACAAAGAATCTTGCAACGGCGATACTCGAAATAGACAGACACGGCTTTGACAGCGGATACTGCCACAAAAAGTGCGGATACGATGATTATATTTCCTCGCGCAAGAAAAAAGAAATTGTTGCAGATAAACCGGAATCGGGCATCGGCAAGGCAGGATTTGAAGAAGCCAAACAACGCAAAAACCAGTACCGTTCGGCGAAAAACCGTCATGAAGCCGCAGAAAAAGAGATAGCAAAATTGGAAAACGAGTTATCTGTTATGAAGCAAAAAGAAAGCGATGAAGCGGTAATTCGCGACTATGTTGCTTTGAACGAGCTTTATGATGCCGAAAAGAAAGCAGAAGCAAGGATCGACGCGCTGTACGAAGAGCTTGAGCGTTTGGAAAAAATACTTTCCGAGTACGGCGAATGAATATTTCGCAAACCGTCCTTATATAATTTACAAATAAAATTATTAAGGAGCGATTTTCAGATGTTCGTGTACACAATGAAAGCATCGGGTATTAAATTTTTTGCCGTATTGGCATTATCGGTCGCTATACTTGCCACAGCCATAAGCGTATTACCTTCGGTAAGCGCCGCGTCGGACGCCGCCGCAGTTACGACGGATTTTAAGAATATAACAACCGAAGAGGACATGGCAAATTTTCTTTTGGAATTTGGGCACGAAGTAGAAGCAAAAGCAACAAATACCTACGAAATAGAAATCCCCGAGGAATTCAACAGCGTTTTCGAAAAATACAACGATATTCAGCGCGCGCAAGGGCTTAATCTCAAACGTTATGCAGGAAAAGACGCAACCGCATATGTTTTTCGTGTGTCCAACTACGAATACGAAGGCGAGGTTTTCGCAACACTCTTTATACGCAACGGAAGAGTTATTGCAGGTGATATTTGTTCGACAGACGGCGAGGGTTTTGTTCGTGGCTTTAGAAAACAGTGAATATTATGCAAAATAGATAAACTATGAGTTGAATTTTTGGGTAATTAATCACTTACATTTATGAGATTTTTTTGGTATTATTGTACGTGATAGAAAATGAGGAATACCCTCAACATGGAGGTTTCAAATGGCAAGTGTACTATTTAAACACATTTACAAAAGATTCCCCGGCGGTGTAACCGCTGTATCCGATTTCACTCTTGATATCGAAGATAAGGAATTTGTTATTTTCGTCGGTCCTTCGGGTTGCGGTAAAACCACCACACTCCGTTTAATAGCAGGATTTTTAGAACCTGACACGGGCGACGTTGTCTTTGAGGGTAAAAAAATCAATGGTGTTCCTGCTTATAAGCGTCAGGT
>JAZTZF010000170.1:0-7500 GCA_045637325.1 Eubacteriales bacterium
ATATCCAATTCGAAGAAAAGCATATGGATGGCATAATCGAAACGCTGAAGCATATTTCACGGCTCGATTACGGCTTTTTCGATCAGGCGACTTATAATTATGACCGAATAAGCGGGATATTCACAATAAAACTCCGCGAGAACATTTCTGGCGATATACCCGAGGCAAACGGCGCAGAGCTGTTTATTATGCAATGTGTGCGCGACCAGTTCGGTATTTCGATAAATCTAAAATTGGAATATGACGAGATCGACCCGAGCGAATATTTGAACGAGCGCGAAACCGCGCTTGCGGAGAGCATCCGTGAGGCTAAATTAGAAATATCGCGTGAAACCGAAAAGATACCGCCCCGCGCCTCGTTTACAAACGAAGAAGTGGAAGATGCCGAGTATCTAGAGCAAGACGGTAAACATCTGGTTAAAGTGGGCAGGATGACACTTGATATCACCTCGCCCGAGCCTATTTTCGGTGAACGCAGAAACTGGAATTTTACGCCTATTTCGCTTCTTAAAAACGACACTGCCGTATGTGTAGCAGGCAGAATGTTCCTTGTAGAGAGTAAGGAAAATTACGAGGGCGAAAAGATAACTTTTACAATCTATATAACCGATAATTCGGCTTCTGTCACCGCGCGTTTCACCTGCAAAAAGAGCGAAGCACCCAAACTAAAAGCACCTATGTACGTTCTTGTCGCAGGTAAGGCGGAGCACCGCCGTGTGTTCGACCGTACTACTCAGGAATGGGTAGAGGAAGAAGAACTCACCATTAATGCCAAGGCGATCTCCAAGTGCGGATTCGTCGGCAGACAGGATAAAGCCGAGGAAAAGCGTGTAGAGCTTCACCTGCATACAAACATGTCCGCAACAGATGCGCTCACCGATGCAGGCGATATTATGGCGCGCGCTCACGAGTGGGGCATGCCTGCCGTCGCATTTACCGATCACGGTACCTTGCAGGCTTATCCTATCGTTATGAAAGCGGCAAAAAAATATCCCGATGTAAAGCCGATCTACGGCGTAGAGGGATATCTTGTGGACGATACCGCACGCGCCGTGTTCCGTTATGACGAAACAAAGAATACAAAGTTCAGCGAAGATGAATTTGTTATCTTCGATATAGAAACCACAGGACTTTCTCCCAAGACCTGCGGTATTACCCAGATCGGCGCACTTATGTACAAAAACGGCGAAATTACAGCCAAGTTCGATACGTTTGTCGATTGCGGTATGCCGATTCCCGAAAATATAGTTAACCTAACGGGAATTACCGACGATATGGTTAAAGGCGCACCTAACGAAAAGGACGCGGTTTCTGCATTTCTGGATTTCTGCGGCGATAGAATGTTGGTCGCCCACAATGCCAATTTCGATATTTCGTTTATACGCCGTGTTGCCGAGGAAAACGGACTTCGGTTCGAGAATCCCTATCTCGATACGGTCGCACTTTCGCGCTATATAAACAGCGATATAAAGAAACATACTCTCGATACGCTTGCAAAGTACTATAATCTCGGCGAGTTTGACCATCACAAGGCTGATGCCGATACCGAAATGCTTGCCAAGATATTCGAATGCATGTCGCGCAAGTTGGCGGCTAACGGTATATATACAATCAGCGAGATGAACGCCGCAATGGCGAATAATGCCGACCCCAAGCGTTTGAGAAGCTCGCATATAATCATACTTGTTAAAAACCTAAAAGGATTAAAGAATCTATATAAACTGGTTTCGCGTTCCTATCTTGATTATTTTCACAAGCATCCCCGTATACCAAAAACATTGCTTGCCGAATACCGCGAGGGTCTTGTTATCGGCTCTGCATGTTCATCGGGCGAGCTTTATGATGCTATTCTGCAGGGCAGACCCGATAGCGAGCTCTACCGTATAGCCGATTTTTACGATTATCTCGAGGTTCAGCCCGACTGTAACAACGGTTATCTTATCGATGAAAATAAGGCAACGGTCGAACAGCTTCACGATAACGTCCGCAAAATAATTGCTATTGCAAAAAAACAAAAAAAATTAGTTGTTGCAACGGGCGACGTGCATTTTCTCGACCCCGAGGACGAAATATACCGTCAGATCATGCTGCGTGGCAAAGGTTTTGCCGATGCAATGCGCGAAACGGGCATATATTTCCGCACCACAGACGAGATGCTTGCCGAGTTTTCGTATCTTGGTGAGGACGAGGCATACCGTGTTGTCGTAGAAAATCCGAAAAAGGTAATCGAGGATTTCGATTCGATAAAGCCCATCCCCGACGGTACGTATACACCAAAGATCGACGGTGCCGAGGAGGAATTGCAGGAACTTTGCGAAAAAACCGCCTACGAGATGTATGGGCATAACGGCGAACTGCCCGACGTTGTCAGAAAGCGAATGGACAGAGAGCTTTCGTCTATAATACAAAACGGTTTTGCGGTTTTGTACGTTATTGCAAGGCGTTTGGTTCAGAACAGCGAGGAGCATGGCTATCTTGTCGGCTCGCGTGGTTCGGTCGGATCGTCTTTCGTAGCAACGCTTGCAAAAATATCCGAGGTTAATCCGCTTCCGCCGCACTACGCCTGCCCGAAATGCAAATATTCGGAATTTTTCACACAGGGCGAGGTCGGTTCGGGTTTTGACCTTCCCGACAAAAACTGTCCCGAATGCGGCACACCTATGCGCCCCGACGGGCACGATATACCGTTCGAGACATTCTTGGGATTCCACGGCGAAAAAGCGCCCGATATCGACCTTAATTTCTCGGGTGATGTTCAGGCAGAGGCACATAAATATACCGAAGTGCTGTTCGGCAAGGAAAATATATTCCGCGCAGGTACTGTGGGCACTCTGCAGGATAAAAACTGCTTCGGTTATGTAAAGAAGTTCTTGGAAGAAGAGGGGCTCTCGCTTACCAGAGCCGAGCAATCGCGCCTTGTTCAGGGGTTTGTCGGCGTTCAAAGAACTACGGGACAGCACCCCGGCGGTATAGTCGTTATACCCAAGGAGTATGAGATTTACGATTTTACTCCGGTTCAATATCCGGCAAATAAAGCGTCGAGTGGTGTTATAACCACCCACTTCGCTTTTGAATATCTGCATGACACCATTCTAAAACTCGATATACTCGGGCACGATGTTCCGACCTATTATAGGTATTTTCAGGACTATACGGGTATAGACGTGCGCGACGTTCCGATGAACGACAAGAATGTAATCGAGCTCTTCGCATCTACAAAACCGCTCGGCGTAACGCCCGATCAGATAGGCTGCCCGATAGGAACAATGGGCATCCCCGAATTCGGTACCGACTATTCGATACAGATGATACTCGATGCAAAACCCAAGTCTTTTGCCGACCTTGTGCAGATAGCAGGTCTTTCGCACGGTACGGGTATTTGGCTCGGCAACGGTAAGGACCTTATCGAAAGCGGCACCTGTACCATCGACCAGATTATCGGTACTCGCGACAGTATTATGGTCTACCTTATGCATAAAGGTTTGGATTCCTCGGTGGCGTTTGAGTCTATGGAGCGCACCCGAAAGGGTAGAGGTCTTACTCCCGAGCAGGAAGCCGCCATGCGCGAGAAAGACGTGCCGCAATGGTATATCGATTCCTGCAACAAGATTCAGTATATGTTCCCGAAAGCACATGCGGCGGCATATACGATCGCATCATTGCGCTTGAGCTGGTTCAAGATCTATCAGCCTGTCGCATACTATGCTACGTATTTTACAATAAAGCGCGATTTCTTCGACGGCGAGCTTATAATGCGCGGGAAATCAAAGATAGAGGAAAGATTAACTGCCCTGCGCGCCGCACCAAACCTGTCTGCAAAAGATGAGGGTAATATAATCATTCTTAGAATCGTGCTCGAAATGCTTGCACGCGGATACAGTTTTCTCCCCGTTTCGATAGGCAAGTCGGAGGCGACGGCATTTGTGCCCGAAGACGGCAAAATACGCTTGCCGCTCTGCTCGCTGAACGGACTTGGCGAATCGGTTGCCGAGAAGATAGTCGAGGTGGTAAAAAGCGGCGAGGCTACCACTATCGAGGAGATTCGCGTTAAAGCCGCCGTGAATAAATCAATAATGGATCTTCTTACAAAAAACAATTGCTTCGGCGATCTGCCCGAATCGGATCAGATCTCTATGTTTTAGCGATTAAAAAAAGGGAAAAACTATGTTTGATAACCATACACATTCTCAATATTCGGGCGATATCCCGAAGGGCGAAGGAAATTCGGTGCGCGAGCTTTGTATAAGCGCAATCGAAAAAGGATTAAAAGGTATTGCGATAACCGATCATTTTGATATCGACGGCATTGCCGACGGCTATTTCCCGATGCTCGACCATGCATCTGTCGCGCGCGACATTGCAGAGGCAAAAGAGGAGTTTAAGGGCAGACTATCCGTGCTTCACGGTATCGAATTAGGTCAGGCTACTCATATGCCCGATGAGGCACACGAACAGATAAAAAGCCAGCCCTACGATATAGTTCTGGGATCTGTGCATGCTGTACTCGGTATTATCGATTTTGCCGATACCGATATAAAATCGATGACAAAAAACGAATACGTTTTGCTTTGGGAAAAGTATATCGAAGAAATGCATGATACTATCAAATGGGGCAATTTTGACGTGCTTACCCATATTACCTATCCCAAACGCTATTATCTTGCGAACGAGATAACCGATTTTCCCGATATCAAGAATAGGGGCAGGGAATATTTCGAGCCTGTCTTAAAAGCACTGATTAATAAAGGAATAACTATAGAATGCAATACTTCGGGACTTCGCCAGATAATGGGTGAATGCCTGCCGAACCGCGATCTGCTTGCGTTTTATTACGAGCTCGGCGGCAGAGATGTCAGCATAGCGAGCGATGCGCATTCGGCGCGCCACGTTGCGGCGAATTTCAAAGAAGTAAGCGAAATGCTTAAAAATATCGGATTTAATTACCTTGCAAAATTCGAAAACCGCCAAAAAGATTTCTATAAAATATAGTGTTTACGGAGGAATAAAAATGAAAGAACGTATACTTGCATATCTCGAGAAGGATGCACGCATTTCTCAAGCCGACCTTGCTACAATGCTCGGTATGACCGAAAAAGAGGTAAAGGATATAATCGAGGAGTGCGAAGCCGACGGCACCATAATGAACTACCGCACGGTCATCAACTGGGACAAGGCAGGCAAGAACAGCGTTACAGCGCTTATCGAACTCAAAACCATTCCTCAGCGTGATAAGGGGTTTGATTCTGTTGCCGAGCGTATCTGTCATTTCCCCGAAGTGAAATCGGTAAGTCTTATGTCGGGCGGATTCGACCTTGCTATAACCGTCGAATGCAGTAATATGCGCGACGTAGCGTTTTTTGTTGCCGAAAAACTCGCCACCATCGAGGGCGTAACCGCAACCGCAACCCATTTCGAGCTTCAAAAATACAAAGAAAACGGCGTCGTCTACGGCACCGAGAAAGTCGATAAAAGAGGAAACAGCTGGTGAAATTCGACGCATCTAAATGCCTTCCGACAAAAATAACCGAAATAAAACCCTCGGGTATCCGCAAATTCTTCGACCTGCTCGGAGAAATGAAGGACGTTGTGGGTTTGACCGTCGGACAGCCCGATTTTGACACCCCTTGGCATATTCGCAATGCCGGTATCCGTTCTCTGGAAGAGGGGCATACGTATTATACATCGAATAACGGCATCATGGAGATGCGCGAGGAGATAGCTGCCTATCAGAAACGCCGCTTCGGTCTGGAATACGATCCGAAAAGCGAAATAATCGTTACCGTCGGCGGAAGCGAGGCTATCGATCTTGCTATGCGCGCATTGATCGAGCCGGGTGACGAGGTTATCATTCCTCAGCCCTGCTTTGTCTGTTACGAGCCGCTTGCAAAGCTCGCAGGCGGTGTGCCTGTTATAGTAGATTTGTCGGCAGACAACGGGTTCCGCCTTACTGCCGAGCAACTAAAAGCGGCAATTACCGAAAAGACAAAACTTTTGGTTCTTGCATTTCCTAATAACCCTACGGGCTCGGTGCTTCGCAAGGAGGACCTCGAGGCTATTGCCGAGGTACTGCGCGATACGAATGTCTGCGTGCTTTCCGACGAAATATATGCAGAACTTACATACGGCGAAAGACATATATCTATTGCGTCACTGCCCGATATGCGTGAGCGCACGATAATCGCAAACGGATTCTCAAAAGCATACGCAATGACAGGCTGGCGTATGGGATATACGCTTGCCCCCTCGTATTTTACCAAACAAATGGCAAAAATACATCAATACGGCATTATGTCCTCGCCCACCACGAGCCAGTATGCATCGATAGAGGCACTTAAAAACGGCGATAAGGATATCGAGTACATGCGCGGCGAGTATGAGGCACGCCGTAGATTTATAGTAAGCGAGCTTAACCGTATCGGCATAAAAACCTTTATGCCCGACGGCGCGTTTTACGTGTTTGCCGATCTGCGCAAATTCGGCATAAGCGACGAGGAATTTTGCGAACGTCTGCTTTACGAAAAGAAATGTGCCATCGTGCCCGGTAGTGCGTTTGGCGAAAGCGGCAGAGGTTTTGCACGCCTTTCTTATGCATATTCGCCTGCACATATACGCAAGGCAATCGACAGGATCGAAGAGTTTGTTAAAACGCTATGAGAGTATATGCTAACGCAAAAATAAACCTCACACTTGATATAACGGGCGTGCGAACCGACGGATTTCATTCACTGCGTTCTGTAATGGTTCCCGTCTCGCTTTGCGACGAAATAACGCTTGAGCTTATGCCATCGGGCGGTATATCGTTCGATTGCAATAAGAAAGAACTTTGCACGCAGGACAACCTATGTGTTCGCGCGGCGAAACTCTTTTTGGAAACCGCAAAAAAAGAGGAATCGGTGTCTATCTTCTTAAAAAAGAATATCCCGTATCCTGCAGGTTTGGGCGGCGGCAGTGCCGATGCCGCGGCGGTATTAAAGGGGCTTAACAGCTTGTTTGACGGCGCGCTGAGCGAGTCGGAGCTTTTCGGCCTTGCCGCAAAACTCGGCTCAGACGTTCCGCTGTGTCTGCTTAATCGCCCTGCGGTTTGCGAGGGCAGGGGAGAAATACTCACTCCGATAGATATACCTTATGACTTTAATGTCGTTATCGCTATAGGGAAAGCGCGCCTTTCCACGCCGGAGGTGTATAGGCAGTACGATGCTGCATCACTTCCTGTTCGTAACGATACCGATTCGTTTCTATGTGCGCTGAAAGAAAACGATTTTGTAAAAACGGTTCGTTCTTTCGGCAATGCTTTCGAGCCTGTTACCGATATAATTGCGCCCGAAACCAAACTTATCCGCACGAGGATGCTCGAGCTCGGGGTACTTAATTCACGCCTTTCGGGGAGCGGTCCTTCGGTATACGGTGTGTTCGAAAACGCAGAAAAAGCGAATATTGCTGCCGAAATACTCCAAACCGAGGGGTATTTTGCCGTATCTTGCGTTACAAAATCCTAAATAA
>JAZTZF010000171.1:0-7776 GCA_045637325.1 Eubacteriales bacterium
TAACTTCATTAGGCTGTCCTTCCAAACCGGATGTGTATGCAGGAGATACAACCGGATCGGCAAGCTCCCAAATTTTGCCAACGGGATCCTTGAATGCACCGTCGCCGTATACCATTACCTCAACATTCTTTCCGGTGCTATCCTTGAGTATAGAAGCAATTTTATCCACAACAACCTGACTGTCACGCGGGAAAAGTTTTACTGTATCCTCGGTAGCCTTGTTACTGCCGAGTAGACCGTAATTTTCGTTATATCCCGAACCATCAACAGAAGAAGTAAGAATATCATCAAGACCGTAAACCGACTTTGCGCCTGCGGCGGCTAGAAGACGCTTACTGCGCGCGCGGGTGTGAATATCACACGTAAGAACACAGTCGGTATAATCAAGTATCTTACGGCAATCGTTTGCAAGAATAATTTCAACCTCGCAATCCTGCGACTCGATAAGTTCGCGGTAATACTCGATATAATCAACACCGGTAAAGGGATGCTTTACGATGCCAAACAATTCACGATAACGTGCCTCGGTAAGTACGTCAGTCCAAGGGTTAACACCTGCTGCATCAAGAGAATCGTAATCTATAAGATGGTTGCCAACCTCATCCGAGGGGTAAGAAAGCATAAGTACGATCTTTTTTGCACCGCGTGCAATGCCCTTAAGACATATTGCGAAACGGTTACGCGACAAAATCGGAAAAATAACGCCGAACGTGCCCTCGGGGAACTTTGCGGAGATATCGGTTGCGATCTGATCAACAGATGCGTAATTGCCCTGTGCACGCGCCACAACAGCCTCTGTAACGGCAACAACGTCCTTGTCGCGGATTTCTATATTTTCGCTCTTTGCAGCATCGAGAACGCTCTCTGCCACAATAGCAGCTATATCATCTCCCTGACGAATAATAGGAGCTCTGACACCGCGGGAGACGGTACCAATAAATCTTTCTTCCATTTTAGTAACCTCCAAAAATGTATTGACATTTCATCAATATCATTATATTATAACATATATCATTAGTCAAGCGATAATTAATAATGTTATGCATTAGGTGTACTTATGGATATTAGGTTAGAACAATATAAAGTTTTTTATACGGCGGCGAAATGCGGGAGTTTCTCGGAAGCAGCCAAGGAGCTGTATATTACGCAAAGCGCAGTAAGTCAACAAATACGTTCTATAGAAAATGAACTGGGTGTAATGTTATTTGCACGCGGAAAAAAGGGTGCAAAGCTTACTTCACACGGCGAATTGTTGTTTGGCTATGCTGAGCGTGCTATTAACGAGTTGGAAAGTGCTGAAAGCCTTTTTGAACGTATGAAATCACTTGACGAGGGCAGTTTGAGGATCGGTGCCGGCGATACGATCACAAGACATTTTCTCCTTTCTAAGCTCGAGAGATTCCATAACAAGTATCCCGGAATAAAGATTGAAATAGTAAACCGTGTTACCGACGAAACACTTTCGCGATTGAATGCCGGAAATGTCGATATTGCTTTTGTCAGCCTGCCTATTAAAGCTGATCTGTACAGCAACGTAAATATTAAAGAGGTAGGCAGGCTACACGATATTTTTATTGCCGGCAGTAAATACGTGAGTTTTTCCGACCGTATATTTACTATGCAAGAGGTGGCATCTCTGCCGCTTGTTATGCTCGAGCCGAAATCAAACACAAGAAAAATGACCGACGAATACTTTAGACTGCACGGAATCGAGCTAAAACCCGAATTCGAGCTTGGTTCATACGACCTATTGTTTGATTTTGCGAGCAAGAATTTGGGTATCGCCTGCGTAACCGAGGAGTTTAGCGGTCAATTAAACGACAAAAGCATTTTCAAATTAAAAACTGATTTTGAACTTCCCTGCCGCAGTATAGGAATCTGCACTTTGAAAAACGTGCAACCTACCCCTGCGGTCGAAAAGTTGATCGAAATGATAGAAGAATAGATAAACTAAAAAACTATGCCTCACAAACGGTTTTAAGAGGCATAGTTTTGTTGTGTTAGTGATTTTCAAACGGCGAAAACAGCATGATAGCTGCATTATCAACCGTGTCCTGCGGAACTCGAAGTTCGATAATCAATTTGAGTACCAATACTATGAGGTAAAATATCAATAACGCCAAAAGTATCTTTGGAATAAGCATCATTTGGCGTCTGCTTTTGCGTTTTTCCTCGAATGCTATATTCTTCATGGCGTTTTCGTATTGCTCGATCTTCTTTTCGGTTTCTGCGTCTGTTTCGAGATGTTTATTCTGTTTGTATCTGGTTTTATCATGCAAGGTGCGTTCTGTAGGATCGTTAACCATGCGTATTTTCGTTTCTTCCAAAAGATCCGACGTTACGTGATTTTCCTGCCACTCTTTTCCCCTGCCGCATTTTTCGCATTCTACAATCGAAGCAGGATTTTTATTACCGCAACAACAAAGCCAAACGGTATTGCCGAACTGCGGAATAACCCTTGTAGGGTACTTTTCTTCCGCCGCCTTATAAATATTAACACGGGTATACACGAGCTTACTTATATCGTCAAGTTCGTTATAACGCTTGGTTTTTCCTGCTACAACAGTATTGAGCTCCTGAACCTTACCGTTTGAGTATTCGACCGAAAGGAGGAGCAACTCCAGCTTTGTAAAATAACTTTCTGGAAGCGGTATGTAAACACATGAGCCAAACGTGGCACTTTGTTCGACAGACTTAATAAGATTTGAATCCTTTAATCTTAGGTCGTTCCCATCCTTGTTTATAATGCCAAATGTAAGTTCATCCTGACAATAGGTAAAATCGATGTTGGCATAGGGGATATTTTGATTAAGATAGCACAACAAACGGATATTAAGTTTTTGTATGGGGTGCTCTGACACGTTCTTGAAAATGAACGACGCAAAAACATCATATGTATCTCTATCGGAAACGATAAATCCTTGCTCAATCTCTACGGGACTGTCGGGAAGAATAAAGGGATACTCGAGATATTTGACAACACGCAGTGCACGCATGCGGTCGTCTTTTTGTTGCTTCAGTTTCGCTTTTAATCTGCGTTTTTCCGCCGAATTCATTCGAAATCCTCCTTAAAAAAGGAAATAATCTTCGGGATCGTTAAGTGTACCTCGGCGTGTATATGCATCTACCCATTCAAAGGGTGTATTATCGGTATTGTGCAGGTTGCACCCCTGAGCATACTCGGTGCGTTTGTATGACACGGTCAATTCGAACGGAGTCGGCAACATATAGGGCTTCATTCCCTCTTTTTCTTCGACCGCTTTTCGTACCTGCGAATAGATCTCGTCGCATACGGCATCTGGGTGCTTGCTTATACAGCTGTTCCATGCAAGCGATTTTTTTGTTTCGACGGTTTTTATCCAAGGAAAGCTCTCGAGAGCTTGAGAAACACATATATCGTCAGACGATACAAACAAAGTTTTTACGCCTCTCTTCCCTGCTATTGCCGCATCAAGCTGGAGCTCACCGATCTCTTTACCGTTGATCTTGTGCGAAACGAAGGTCGAAGAAGAATAGACGTGTGCAAGTGTAGCTTTGGGGGTATCATACGCATGATATCCAATAAAAAGAACACCATCGTAACTGCTGTCTATACCCGGAAAGCGAACACGACTGCCTGCGCCTATGATAAACTTGCAACGCGGATCAAACGCGCTGTAATCGAGATTCACACCCGTTCCGTGACAATCCCAGATCACAACCTCCTCCGCACCGCTGTCGAAAAGGGCTTTTGCGGCGGCATTAGCCTCACGCGTGCCCTGACTGATCGCCAAGGAAAAATTCCGTGTTCCTTCGGAAAGACCTTGTCCGTATGAACCTACTACGCATGCTACGCCTTCCAAATCAACGCTGATACAATATTTTGTTCCCATGTGACACACCACCTATTGAAAAAATTATAAAAACGTGTATAATTAATTAAAATACCGAAAGGAATCGCTATATGGATAAGCATGAACTTAAAAATATAAAACTGTTCGTTCTCGACATGGACGGAACAATTTATTTGGGAGAAAAGATACTCCCCGGCGCTATAGAGTTTGTGAAAAACGCCCGTGAAAGCGGTAGGAAGGTCGTATTTTTTACTAACAACGCCTCCAAAAATCCGCAAAACTACGTTGACAAACTAAACCGTATGGGGTTTGGTGCAGTAAGAAGCGACGTTGTAACCGCGGGCGACGTTACTATCGAATATCTAAAGCGAAACAGACCGAATGAGTCTGTATACCTTGTCGGAACACCTGCGCTCGAACAGTCTTTTAGGGATGCAGGTATAACTCTTTCCGAAAATGCCGATATCGTGGTGAGCTCTTTTGATACAACCTTAACATACGAAAAGCTTGTGATCGCCTGCGATTTGATAAGAAATGGTGCCGAATTTTTCTGCACGCATCCCGACTATAATTGTCCGACCGAAAACGGTTTTATCCCCGACAGCGGCGCTATCGCGGCACTGATAACGGCATCTACGAACGTACCCCCAAAATATTTCGGCAAGCCCTACAAAGAAACGGCTGACATGATATCCGAACTGTTCGGTATTCCGTTTGAAGAGACCGCTATTGTAGGAGACCGGCTTTATACCGACATCGCGCTGGGCAAAAACAACGGACTTATGTCCGTATTGGTGCTTAGCGGAGAAACCAAGATACAAGACGTGAACGATGATAACGCACCCGATATAATCCTTGACGGAATCGGAGAAATTACAAAGTACTTTTGAAACATCCGAGTTCGATACCGTTTACCGATTCCCCTCTGCCGACGCTGACTATAACACCAAAACAATTTTGGGGTATTTCGGTTAGCATATCATATCTTAATTCATCATTACATAGACGATTAATAACTCTGTTGATGTTCTCTCCACAAGGGAGAACATCTTTTATTATGCCTGCGCGCTTTTTTTCGTTTAAATAATAATACAACTGACCGAAATGACCTTTGTCGGGCATCTCGTAAACGTCTTTGCGAAGTTTCAGCAAATACAAATAATCACCGTCGGCAACCTTCGGGCGCGAAACCGCAACCGTGGCGCTGTTGTCTGTAGTAAACACCATACGAATCGGCATTGTTTTCAGATATGTCGCAGCGGCAAAAAATCCCAGTGCGCGCGCACAAATATCCGACAAACTGCCCTTTAGTCCGAATCGTATAATATTGTTTTTCGACACACAATTGCACAACGTCAACGAACATACCGCACGGTATCCCGAAAGAAAAGCGTCGAAATGCTCGTTTCCGATATCAACAGACTTAAACCCGTTGGATTTTAACAGATTCTTTTCGACGGTGGCAACAATATCGTTCCCTTGCGAGAACAACAATTTATCCGCACCGATAACCTCGCCTACTTTTATCGGTTGAATAGCTTGTTTGAGAGCATATTTTAGGATTTTATTTTCTTTTTTCGGAGGAATTAGCAAATAACGTTTTGATTCTGCAGAGGATATGCTGCCGCCGACAGCATCTAAATCAAGAGTGATACCGTTATGAATATTAAATAGTGAATATAAATTCGCCACCGAATTCTTCATTAACTTTGCGCTTGTTTTTATATCGGTTATCGAATTCGTATCATAGGCATAGATAAGATTGCCGGAATTTTCGTCCGGTTCTCCATTTTTAACACAGTTTTCTGCAGAAACAAGTATATCCATGATCGAAAACGATGCGCCGAATTCAACCTCTTTTATCAAGCGCGAAAATACGTCGCGGATACGAACATCTCGTATTGTAACATCGTTTATCGGTGTATAAAGCACCGAATGCAATCCGTTTGACAGATCGTCGGAAATTTCATCGGAAAGCGATGACACTTCCTCGGGTTCGGGGCTGTGTTCGTCCGCATCTGCGTTTTGATTTATATTTTCGGTTGTAGTTTCAGAATCAGTTGTGGTTTCAATTTCTTTTTCGAATTCATTACCGTTAATATTATCGTTCATTGTAGTCCTCCTGGTCTATACGGCTACCGTAAATCAACGTGCCGTCATGTGAAGTAATTTCGATATCTATAATATCCCCTATCGAACAGCCGTCGGAAGCAAGACACGCCTCTAAGAAATTCTCGGTATGGCCAAATGCTCTCGCCCCTGTTATCTTCTCTACAAGAACAGAATGCCTTGTTCCGATTATTGAATCGAGGATCTGCTTTCTCGTTTCGGCGCAGAATCCTATAAGTTTGAAATTGCGCTCTGCGCGAAGCGGTTTCGAAACGCTGTCGGGCATTGTTTCTGCCGGTGTACCTTTACGCTCCGAGTACGGGAAGGAATGCACGTGAAAAATCTGCAATTCCTTAAGTGCCTGCGCGGTTTCGTAAAAGTCGGATTCTGTTTCGCCCGGAAAACCGACAATTATATCGGCAGATATCATACAATCGGGCATATACCGTCTTATTGCCGCCACCCGTTCATAGACGTCTTTTTTTCTGTACGGACGCTTCATCAATTCCAATATCCTGTCGGAACAGGACTGAATCGACAGATGAATATGCGGCATAAAGGCTTTTAATTTCGAAACCGTCTCGAGAAATGTATCGCTTACCACATTGGGCGAAAGCGAGCCGAGCCTGAGACGTTTTATTCCATCGATTTCGCACAGTTGAGCGACCAAGGAATACAACGGTGTTTTGTTATATGCCCCTACCTCAATACCGGTAAGAATAATCTCGGAATATCCGTTTGCAATAAGCCGTTTTGCTTCGGAAATAATATCCGAAACCTCACGCGAGCGAACACTGCCGCGACATTTGGGAATAATGCAGTATGTGCACTTACCGTTGCATCCGTCCTGTATCTTTATAAATGCGCGGCAACTAGAAAAAAGTTCGTCGCCGTACATTAGATTCATATTTTCATACGGAGCACCGTCCATGGGCAACACCATGTTTTTCGGATTGCTCAAATCATCGGTAATAACATCAACGACAGCCATTTTATTTCGGTTACCGCCGATATAAACAACATTATCTATATCATCAAAAGTGTTTTCGAGTTGTGATGCACAGCCGATAACCAACACCTTGCCCTTTTTGGCGCAACGGCGAACCAACTGACGGCTTTTACGCTCGCTCTCGGCGGTAACAGCGCACGTATTTACTATATAGTAATCACATATACCCTCTTTTTTTACCGTGCAACCAAGCTCACGCAGGCGCTCTGCAATAGCACAGGATTCATATATATTAACACGGCAACCGAGAGTATGTATAGCTACTGTTACACTATTGCTCATTGTTTATCCTCATAACGGCATTTTTGTATTCCTCTTCTGTAACAAGAAGATTTATTGCTTCCAAAAGTGCTTTTGACGTAAGCGTTTCGGGCAATGACAGAATTCTTGCGAGTGATTTGCGCCGTTCTGCCGAATTATCCGTTCCCGAAAAACCGTCGGTATAAAACTGCGTTTTGGTGATATTAGCTCCGCTTGGCAAATCGTCTTTGGCAAACGGCAAAAGCAACTGCTTGATAACAGAAAGCTCCATGCCCTCTACACCCAACAGACCGTCGGCCGAGGGGACTTTTTTTCGACGTTCTTTCCCGATTATTGACGGAGCGTAAACATTGTATATAGTTCCTCTTAAAATACCCTTTAATTTGGAACGTATAAAATTCCCTGCTTTGTCGCTGTCGGTGAACAATATAACTCCGTTTTCACGCGAGAGGCGCTTTAAAAGTGCCTGTTTTTCGGAGTTGTTGAAAACCGAAAAACCATCGAGCGCAATAACGGGAGTAGAAACTGCAAGGCTTACCTTTGCCTTGTCATACTTTCCCTCTA
>JAZTZF010000172.1:0-16447 GCA_045637325.1 Eubacteriales bacterium
TGTAAAAGAATACACTATTATAAAAAAAGGTGAATATTCTATTGCTGTATTCGGTCTGCTTGGCAAAGACTCTGCGGAGCTTTCTTCGGCAAGCGATATTGTTTTTGAAGATAGCATTAAAGCCGCAAAAGATACAGTTTCTGAAATTAAAAATCTCTATTCTCCCGACCTTATTATATGTCTGTCCCACAGCGGTACCGGAGACGATGTGAAAGACGAAGATGTGAAACTCGCCAAGGCGGTTCCTGATATTGATGTTATTATAAGTGGTCATACTCATACATATCTTCCCGAGCCTATTACCGTTGGTGATACTATTATTGCGTCTTGCGGCGAATACGGCAAGGATTTGGGCACAATATTGCTTAATATTGATGATAAAAAGACTCTTGTTTCATACTCGCTCACAAAGATCGACAGCAGTATTCCCGAAGATGAGCATATCAACGGGATTATTAATGAATGTAACGATGATATTAAAAAATATCTTTCTAAATTCGGATACGACAGCGCCGACCAAATTATCGCCAACAGTCCTTTTGATTTTCCCGAGCAGGAACAAATGTCGGGTACTCTCGCCGAACAGCAGCTTGGCAATCTGATAAGCGATTCTTATATCCATGCTATAAAATCCGCCGAGGGCGAGGATTATATTCCCGTGGATGTTTCGGTCACTCCCGTGGGCGTTATTCGCGCCTCGATCGATAAAGGCAACATAACGGTTGCTCAGGCGTTCGAAATATGTTCTCTAGGCATTGGACCGGACGGTGCGGCAGGTTACCCTCTTTGCTCGGTTTATTTGTACGGGCGTGAATTATGGGCGCTTGCAGAGGTGGATGCGAGTGTTTCGGGTATCATGCCGTATGCTCAACTATATTGCTCGGGTTTGAACTATTCTGCCAATTCCAACCGAATGTTTCTTAACCGCGTTTATGATTGTTGGCTCACAGGTGAAAACGGCGAGCGTATAGAAATAGAAGACAACAAATTGTACCGTGTTGTTTCTGGCATAGTGTCTGCAGAAATGCTCTCCACTGTTAAAAGTAAATCATTCGGTTTGTTAGATCTTACTCCAAAGGATGTAAACGGAAACGAAATTACCGATTTTGATTCGCATATTGTTATCGATTCAAATGGTGGCGAAATAAAAGAATGGAAGGCATTGGCAGACTATCTTTCTTCTTTCAAAAAGAATTCCGATGGTGTTTCGGTAATCCCTCAACGATATGCTTCCCTTGATAACAGAAAGAACCTTAGCGATTCTTTTTCTCTCAATCAGATTTTTGCAAAGTGGAATAAAATCTCGTGGTTTGTTTTTGCGGTTATTTTGTTATTGATCGCCGTTGCTGTATGGATTGTTGTTTCGATTGTAAAGAAGAACCGTAAAAAGAAAAAAGCCGCCTTGGCGCTTTCAAAAGAGATTGATGAATGATCATACGATATAAAACGAGGTTCATTTATGCGTGAAATTGTTGTTGGAAAAAACGATTCGGGACAACGGATAGATAAATTTCTCACAAAAAAATACAAAAATATGCCGATTTCGATGATGTACAAGCTTATTCGCAAGAAAAAAATCACCGTAAATCGGAAACGGGTTCAAGAGAATTATATTCTTGAGCAGGACGATCTTGTTTTGATTTTTGCACCCGAGGATATACTTGCAGAGAATGCGCCGAAACAGGTAAAAACACGCGGTAAGGTAAATATTGCCTACGAGGATGAAAACATTTTGATCGCAGATAAAGAGTCGGGGCTGCTTGTTCATTCGGATACGCAGGAAGAGGGCGATACGCTGATTGACCGAATTACCGCATATCTTATCGAAAAGGGTGAATTTATCCCCGAATCCGAAAACAGCTTTGCGCCTGCCCTTTGTAACCGTATCGACCGCAACACAGAAGGGCTTGTTATTGCCGCGAAGAACGCCGAAGCGTTGCGTGAGATGAACGAAATTATTAAAGAACGAAAGATTCAAAAGCTTTATCTTGCCGTTGTTCACGGTGTTTTGAACCCCAAGAACGGTGAAATTAAGCTTATGCTTGAAAAAGACAGCGACAAGAATATAGTAAGAGTCCGAAACAAAGAATCCCGCAGTACAAAAAGTGCGATAACAAAATACAAGACGGTATCTGTTTCTAATAACAGGGAGTTTTCTCTGCTCGAAATAGAACTTATTACCGGAAGAACTCATCAAATAAGAGCAAGTTTTGCGCATATCGGGCATCCGTTATTAGGCGACGGTAAATATGCCGTTAACAAAAAGGACCGTGATATGGGTTACAAATCACAAGCCCTTTGCGCCTATTCCCTAACCTTTTCGGGATGCAAAAAAAGCGCGCTCCTCGGTTATCTCGACGGATTGACCGTCACCGCAAAAAAGCCGCGCTTTTTATCACTATTTTAAATCTCGTTTGCAACTATATCTTCATAGGTTTGGCGTTTGATTACCAACCTTTCGGTGCCGTTGCAGACCGATACCATTGCAGGCTTGGGTACACGATTGTAATTTGATGACATTGCGTAATTATATGCGCCTGTTACTGCTGTGGCAAGTATATCGCCGCGTGTGTAGTTTTGGAGCTTAATATTATCGCTCAAAACGTCGCCGCTTTCGCAACAACGCCCTGCAATTGTGCCGATATTGTCGGCTTCGCTGTTGGCGTTGCTTGCATTATAAAAGGTATATTTCGATTGATAGAGCGCAAAACGCGGATTATCGCACATGCCGCCGTCGATGCAAACATATTTTTTATAACCCTTGATTTCTTTTACGGACCCAACGGTATACAGCGTCATACCTGCATTAGCGCTGATGTATCTGCCCATTTCAAAAAGGAATATTGGCTTTTCGAGCCCTCTTTCCGAAACGAGCTTATCAAGCTCGTTTTTAATTTCGCTCATTATTTCATCGATATCGGATTGAGGATCCTCCTCGACGTAGCGAACACCAATACCGCCGCCGAGGTTGATTTTCTTAAAAGTGAAACCGAGATCATTTTTGACCTGCAACGCAAAATCAAGCATAATGGCGGCCGCATCGGTAAACGGATATTTATCAAATATCTGACTTCCGATATGACAGTGAATGCCCTCGAGATTAAGATTTTTGCAGTCAAGTGCGGCTTGAACAAATTCAAGAGCTTGTCCGGTTTCGATTGCCATGCCGAATTTTGAATCAACATTACCGGTAACAACGGCGCGGTGAGTATGAGGATCTATGCCGGGAGAAACACGCAGTAAGATGTTTTGAACAATACCGCGCTTACCCGATTCGGCATCTAAGAAGTATAACTCCTCTAGGTTGTCCACCACAAACGCTCCGATAGCGTTATCTAGCGCATAGGTGATTTCGTCTTCTGTCTTGTTATTTCCGTGGAAATATACTTTTTCTGCAGGGAACCCAACGCTTAATGCGGTATAAAGTTCTCCGCCCGAAACCACATCTATGCCCAAGCCTTCGCTTCCGACGATTCTGTAAATATCCTTATAGCAAAGTGCCTTGCTGGCATACAAAGGCAGACTTTCTTCGCCAAAGCATTTGTTTACAACCGACTTATATTTGCGGCAGTTCTCTCGTATTTTGTTTTCATCTATAAGATACAAGGGGGTGCCGTATTTTTTTGCAAGCTCGACGACGTCAACACCCGAAAAAGCAAGGTGTCCGTTATCAAGCACAGAAATATTATTGTGTATCATCATTACCTCCGAGGGACTTTTGTATTATTTGTTGCCAAAGCGTGTCCCTGCCCGTTCCTTTCAACGAAGAGTAGAGTATAATTTCGGTATTGCTTCTCAAAACACCGCTTGAGAGTAGTTTAGAGCAGGCTTCATTGAGTTGCGTTTTGTTTAGCTTGTCGCATTTTGTAGCAACGACCATATACGGGACGTTATAATGATCAAGGTAGCCTAACATCATTTTATCGTCCTCTGTTATACCGACGCGAATATCAATCAGTTGCAAAACATACGTCAACGCCGAATTATCAACAAAATAATGCTCTGTCAGCGCCGACCACTTGTTAATATCGTTCTTGGCGCGTCTTGCAAATCCGTATCCCGGCAGATCCACCAGGCAAATCTTTTTATCAACCTCGTAATAATTTACGGTTATCGTTTTGCCGGGTTCGGAGGAAACTCTTGCGAGCTTTTTTCTTCCGAGCAACGAGTTGATGAGCGAACTTTTGCCGACATTTGATCTGCCGACAAATGCAATCTGCGGCACACCGCCCTTGATCAATTGCCACGGCAACCCTGCCGTCATTTTTAAATCTGTTTTATGGAGGTTTATCCCTCCAAATGACATTTCCATATTTCAGTTCAACGCAATGTTAATTACTTCCGAAACGTGTTTTACCGGAATAAATTCAATTGCGTTTCTGACCTCCGAATCAAATTCGGCAATATCCGACACGTTTTGTGCAGGGATAATTACCTTTTTAGCGCCGCATTTATATGCCGCCATTGATTTCTCTTTTAAGCCGCCTATGGGAAGTACCCTGCCGGTAAGAGTTATCTCTCCTGTCATGCAGACATCGCGTTTTACGCTTCTGCCGGTGAGTTCGCTTACAAGTGCCGTAGCGATTGTTATACCTGCAGAGGGGCCGTCTTTGGGAATAGCACCTTCGGGAACGTGTATGTGCAGGTCCAAATTAGAATAAAACGTTTCATCCACGCCCAATTCGGCAGAATGCTTGCGAATATAGCTGACAGCGGCTCTGGCGCTTTCTTTCATTACGTCGCCGAGATGACCGGTTAACTCGAGTTTGCCGCTTCCCTTCATCGAGCTGCACTCGATGCGAAGCATATCGCCGCCGAGATACGTCCATGCAAGACCGTTTACAATGCCTACTTCGTCCGATTCATACACCCTGTCGGGAATGAATTTTTGCGGACCGAGCATCGATCGCAATGCCTGGATATCGACTACGACCTTCTTTTCGCCCTCTACGATGCGTTTTGCGCTTTTGCGGCAAACCGATGCAATCTCGCGTTCCAGCCCTCTTACGCCGTTTTCGCGCGTGTAGGAGGTAATCAGTTCATCGATTGCTTCGCTTGTAATCTTGCACTGGGTTGTTTTTAGACCGTGAAGTTTGAGCTGTTTCGGTATAAGATGATTTTTGGCAATAGCACGCTTCTCTTTGTCGGAATAGCTATCCATATTGATAACTTCCAGTCTGTCAAGTAAGGGCGCGGGAATGGTCTCGGTAGTATTTGCGGTGGCAATAAACAGACATTCAGAAAGATCAACGGGAATCTCAAGAAAGTTATCGCGGAATGCGTTATTCTGCTCAACATCCAAAACCTCGAGCATTGCGCTGGTAGGATCGCCGTGAGAGTCTTTTGTCAATTTATCAAGCTCATCAAAAAGCATAACAGGATTAGAGGTTCCGGCAATTTTCAATGCATTTATCACTCTGCCCGGCATAGAACCGATATAAGTTCTTCTGTGTCCTCTTATTTCTGCCTCATCGCGTATACCGCCCAAGGAAATACGAACAAATTTGCGGTTGGTCGCACGGGCGATAGATTTGGCAATAGATGTTTTACCTACACCGGGAGGGCCGACAAAACAGAGTATCTGACCTTTCAGATCCGGCTTTAACTGTTTTACCGAAAGAAACTCCAATATTCTTTCCTTGACCTTTTCGATACCGTCATGGTCTTTATCAAGAATTTTTCTTGCCGCAGCAATATCGTGCCTGTCCTTGCTTTTTTTATCCCAAGGAAGCTCCAAACAGGTTTCGATGTAATTGCGTATCACCGTTGCTTCGGGTGTACCGAAAGGCATTTTTGAAAGTTTTGCATTCTCGGAAAGCAACTTTTCTTCTACTTCTGTGGGTAGGTTTGCATTTTTGATTTTAGAGTAATACTCGTCACTATCCTCCATATCATCGTTTGCAACGTCTTCGCCGAGCTCGTTTCTTATGGCGCGCATTTGTTCACGAAGATAAATATCGCGTTGCTGTTTTTGAAGATTATGACGGACTTTTTGCTGTATATTGTTCTCGAGATTAAAAATCTCGATATCTTTTTCGAATATCTCACAAAGTTTGCGTATGCGCTTTGTGGTGTCATATTCCTCAAGCAAGCTCTTGCGTTCATCAAAATTAACGATAAAATTGCTCGCAAGAAAATCTGCAATATGAGACGAGTCGCGCAGTTTATTAACTTCGTCTACAATTTCTTCCGAGGGTTTTGCGATATAATTAAGATATTCGGTGAAAATCTCAAACAGTTCTTTTGTTGCAATGCGTTCCTGCGCAAATGACGAATTTCTGCGAGATTTGCGTTCGACAATTTCACAGCATATTACATCGTCTGTTATAACTGTTTCGCCACGCTGGGCACGTCTTATACCCTCGACAACGACCTGAATACTGCCGTCCTTTAGCCTTGCCGAATGAAGAATACGCGCAACTACACCCGTTTTCATAAGATCATCGGGCTTAGGATCGGTAATCGAAGGATCTTCCTGTGTAACGAGGAACAGCGGTTCATCGTTGTTTTCGGCGGATTTCAATGCGTTTATTGAAATCTTTCTGCCTATTTCAAAGCTTGCGGTAGTACCGGGAAAAATAACGATACCGCGCAGAGCAATCGTATTTAAAATTTGTTTTTCTGTGTCTAGAATAAAAGCCATATTATCTCCATTATTTGCCAAGTGACGCCGCGCCTATAATGCCGGCATCGTTTCCTAACTCTGCTACCTTTATGATGGTCTTTTTGTCGCAAAAACGCGAATACTGTTCGCGTTCAACAATTTCTCGAATCGGCGCAATGAGCGTTTCTCCTTGTTTGGAGATTCCGCCGCCGATACTCAAAACCTCCGGTTGAAAGATATTGATAAAACTTGTAATGCCGCTTGCGACATACTCTATGTATTTATCAAATACTGCTTTGGCCGATGCGTCATTTAATAGCATAGCATCGAAAACGGTTTTGCCGTTAACCTTTTCTATATCGCCGTTGCATACGCGCCATAATGCGCTGTCTTTGTCTTCCAGCATCTTTTCTTTTGTTTGTTGTATCAGTGCGGTTGCCGAAGCATAGGATTCAAGACAGCCTTTTCGTCCGCAAGGGCATTCCTCGCCGTCTTTGATTATTACAATATGTCCAAGCTCTGCACCCGAAAAGTTAAAACCCGAATACACCTTGCCGTTTATAATAATTCCGCCGCCAACGCCTGTTCCGATAGTAACAAACAAGGAATTGTTATATCCTTTTGCAGCACCGTATGTAGCTTCGCCCTTCGCTGCGGCGTTTGCGTCGTTATCGATATATATCTTCTTTATTCCGGTTAATTCAGAGAGCTTTTCCGAAATCGGATAATTCAAAAAAGGGAGTGTCGAGGCATATATTATAACGCCGCGCTCGTTGTCTGCACTTCCCGGAGAAGCTATACCTGCGTATTCGATGTCGTCTACGGTAAGTCCTGCATCGGATATAACCTTTAAACACAGCTGTGCCATGTCTTTTATAATCCTGTCGCCGTCTTCATCGCGGACTGTAACGCAGGTGTCTTTTACAAGAATATTTCCGTTGTCATCGCATATACCTGCTTTGATAGACATTCCGCCAAGGTCAATACCGAGATAATACATAGTTCACTCCTGATTATTAAAGATCCATTGCACGTTCCTGAAGTCTTTTTTCAAACTCTTCGGCAGTGTTATAGCCCATTTTCTTTTGACGGTGATTCATTGCCGCGATTTCGATAATAACGGCAAGGTTGCGTCCCGGTTTGACAGGGACAGTGATCGAAGGAATTTTAATACCCAAAATTTCGGTATATTCGGAATCCAAGCCAAAGCGATCATAGAGCTTGCCCTGAACCCAGTTCTCGAAATTAATAATAAGATCGATTTTCTCAGAGTCTTTAACCGAACCCATACCAAAAATACGGCGTACGTCAACGATTCCTATTCCGCGCAACTCGATATAGTGCCGTATAAGCTCGGGTGCACTGCCTACAAGCGTTATGGCAGATACCTTTTTTATTTCCACCGCATCATCCGCAATAAGTCTATGACCGCGTTTAACCAGTTCTATAGCTGTCTCGCTTTTACCGATACCGCTATCTCCTAGCAAAAGCACACCTTCGCCGTAAACCTCAACAAGGACGCCGTGCTGCGTTACGCGTTCTGCAAGCGAAACACTTAATCCCGAAGTTATGTTAGCCATCAAAACCGAAGTCGCCAAAGAACTTTTTAGTACGGGTGTGCCGCTGTTTTTTGCCTCATCCAGTAATTCCGGAAATATCTCCAAAGAGCTTGTAATAACTACAGCCTTAACCGAGTAGGAGAAAAAAGTCTGCAAAGATTTACGACGTTCCTCGGGTGACAAAGACGCCAAATAGCTGTGCTCCATATTACCGATAAGCTGAATGCGCTCATTTTCGAAGTTAGAAAAGAAGCCTGCCAACGGCAATCCCGGACGGCTCATATCAGAGCGGTAAACGAGTATATCCTCGAAGTTATCGGGAGCATAGACGATTTCAAGATTATATTTATTTACGACTTCCGAGAGTTTAATGCTGTAATTCTTACTCTGCACAGATATTGCCCTCCGGTTTCTTGAATTGATCAGTCTTTTTATCACCAAGCTGTTTTGCTTGCTTGCGGTATGAAATATAACGCTCAAGATTCAAAGCACCGATGATAAGCAAAATGATGGTTATGGGCGCAACGATGGATATAACTGCAATTGCATCGCTCTCTCCAAAAATATCCGTCCATACCTTAAAATATCTGTTGAGCATTTTGAAAAATATATTGCCGATATTTCTAAAGAGATTCAAAGCGGCCTCTGTAAAACCTTTTTTATCGGACAGTTCAAATACTTTGGTGATCTGTCCGCTGCCATGGTAACCGATTTGTTTAAGATAATCAATAGCAAATGCTTGATAACCGCAAACAACCGCACCGCAAATCGCAAAAAACAAGAGATAAAGGGTACGCCAAAAATAATACACAGAGTTCTTTTTGTAGACATCTGCGTTAGGCGCAATATTGCCGTCTGTTTTTGCAAAATAAACCCAGTTGCCCGAGGAAACAAGCGGAACTATTCCCTCTTGTTCGCGCGACTTGTAATAATCGGTTGCATCTTCACTTTTTGGCGAACAGCATAAATATTCGATAGAGTAGCAGTAGGTATGATCTTCTTCGTCGGATTTTGTAAAAGAATATTTGGAATCATTTATACTCGTAAGAAGAAACCCTTTTTCTCCCATAGAGTTAAGCCAGTTTTGCTCTTTTTCTTTTGAGAAAAATACTTTAAAAACAGAAGTTACCATATAATCGCCTCCTTAAATAATAATTATAATCTATTTGTGTTTGATTGTCAATCAAAATAACAATTTTGTTGTCTATAAAACATAATAAACATTATTGCAAAAAACTCTTGAAAACGATTGCCTTCTGTGATATAATCAAACCAAATGAGATATGAAATATGACCATACTGACCGGGGAGTTAGCGGTGCCTTGTACCCACAATCCGCTGTAGTGGGGGTGATCCTCTTATCGAGGACACTATTTGTGTCGCTGCGCCGAAAGAGCCTTGTTGAGAGGCGGGTCCTTACGCAATTCGTACCTGTGAATTATGTCAGGTGGGGAACCAAGCAGCATTAAGCAGATCTACGGATGTGCCGTAAGGGTGCCTGTCTTGAGAGGAAATTTCGGTTAACGGGCGTAAATATTGTTCGACATAGGGTGTATGGTCATATTTTGTATCTCATTATTTTTAGATTTGGAGGTTTGTATTTTGTATCTTTCACTATACAGAAAATGGCGTCCGCGCGTTTTTGACGAAATCAGCGGACAGGAACATATTACCTCCATACTCAAAAAACAGTGTGCAACAGACAGAGTTTCGCATGCGTATCTGTTTTGCGGTACACGAGGAACCGGCAAAACCTCGTCTGCAAAAATTCTTGCAAAAGCAGTCAACTGCGAGAACCCGATAGACGGCAATCCTTGTAACGAGTGTTCTTCCTGCAAATCGATCGATTCGGGCAGTGCTACCGACGTGCTCGAAATCGACGCTGCCAGCAACAACAGAGTTGACAACGTGCGCGATCTGCGCGATGAGGTTGTCTATCCCCCGTCGGTTTTGAAAAAGCGCGTTTATATAATCGATGAGGTTCACATGCTTACCGACAGTGCATTTAACGCTTTGCTCAAGACTTTGGAAGAACCTCCCGAATATGTGGTGTTTATTCTCGCCACTACCGAAATTAACGAGCTTCCTCCAACTATTATTTCGCGTTGTATTCGTTTTGACTTTTCGAGAATCGATTCGGAGGCTGTTAGAAAGCGTCTTGAATATGTCGCCGCAGAAGAGAATATTCAGCTTGCGGACGGTACTGCCGAATTGCTTTCCCAGCTTGCGGACGGTTCTATGAGAGATGCGCTTTCGCTTTTGGAGGCATGCTCTAACGGTAGTTCCGATGAACTTACTACCGACTCGGTACGCAGTGTCTTGGGGCTTGCAGGTGATGAAACGATCTATTCTCTCCTTCACGCTATCGCAAACAAAAACGTACCCGATGCAATAGATGTTACAACTCAGATACACCGTTCATCAAAAGATATTTCTGTATTTATCGATGATCTTTCGATGGCGGTACGCGATATCATAATTGAAAAACAACTTATGAAATTCGGCAAAAGCAGTAGGATGAAGCATGAATTCGCAAACATATGCGAGGAATTTACGCTTGAACAACTGTTTTATATAAGCTCGGTTCTTGAGGAAACACAAAGCCGTATTTCCAGATATGCCATGAACAAGCGTGTTGTTTTGGAGATGGCGGTGATCAAAATGTGTGATAAAAGCATTTCGGATTCTCCAAAGGCACTTGCCGCGCGCATATCCGAGCTGGAAAAGAAGATTTCGGTTCTTTCGGCAACCGGTTCGCTCCCTCAAGAACAAAAAACAGTCGATTTACAAACAAATATCACCCCTAAGTCCGAAACTGTCGTTACCGAAGAAAGTCATATTTTAACAGTAAATGAAGATAGGATACCGTTTGCGAATATTTCCGATGTGTATGAGTTTCTTTTGGATGCCCCTGCCCTTTTATCGTTTTTGAAACAGGCTAAGGTATATTTACAGGGCGATGATATAATAATCGCGGCAGATAAATTTGTTCTTGATATGATCAAAATCGAAAGCGGTGAAACGCTTAGTAACGCTTTTGCTTCGGTTATGGGCAGAATCGTCAATATGGTTTTTGAAGAAGCAAAAAACGAACCTGTAAACAAAGATCAGGTTTCGTTTATGGATGAACTTTAAAAGATAATTGTAAACATAAAGGAGAGTATATATGAAAGTAAGACTTCCCAAAGGAATGGGCGGCGGTCCCCAAGATATGAATGCCCTCATGCGTCAGGCACAGAAGATGCAGGAGGATATGGCCGCAAAGCAAGCAGAGCTTGAGGAACGCGAGTATGACATTAGCGCAGGCGGCGGCGTAGTAAATGTTAAGATTAACGGTAAGAAAGAGATTATTTCTATATCGCTTGAGCCCGAGATAATCGATCCCGACGACAAAGAAACATTAGAGGATATTCTTGTTGCAGCCGTAAACGAGGCTATTAAGCGCGTAGAAGATACCAATTCCGAGGAAATGTCCAAAATCACAGGCAATATTCCCGGAATGCCCGGAATGTTTTGATTCGGAGGCGGAATAAATGACTCCGTCACTTGAAAAACTCGTAAACAGTTTTGCATCTCTTCCCGGTATAGGCCGAAAGAGCGCGGCACGCCTTGCCTATAGAATTATAGAGATGGACGATGATGCCGTAAAGGCGTTTGCCGAATCTATAATAGAAGCAAAAAACAGCGTGAAACTCTGTTCTGTCTGTCAATCTTATTCCGAGAGCGGTATCTGCACCATTTGTGCTGACGATAACCGCAAAACAGATACAATAATAGTTGTCGAGGACAATAAAGCGCTTGAGGCGATTGAAGATACACGCGAATACAACGGAAAATACCATGTTTTACACGGTGTTATCTCGCCTGTGGACGGCATAGGCCCCGAACAACTAAAGATCAAGGAGCTTCTTTCGCGTTTGGATGAGGATGTAAAAGAGGTTATTATTGCAACGAATCCGAGTGTCGAGGGTGAAGCCACCGCTATGTATCTTGGCAGGCTTATAAAACCGTTCGGCGCAAAAGTAACAAGGCTCGCCTATGGTTTGCCGGTCGGTGGCACTTTGGAGTATGCCGATTCGGTAACGCTTATGAAAGCTATCGAAGGAAGAACCGAAGTATAAATAATCACAATAAATAGCAAGACTGCCGCAGGTCATAAGACTTGCGGCAGTTACTTTTTTATGTATTAAATACCAAATATTGATATACCTGTAAGGTGCTCGATAAGTATTTTTGTGCCGAGCAGAATCAAAACGATGCCTCCGGAGATCTCGGCGGCTTTTTTTATCTTGCATTCCAAGAGCTTACCCAACTTCACGCCTATCGTAGACAATATAATCGTGATACAACATATAATTAAAGACGATGCGAAAATTCCCATAATCCAACCGTTGTTATACAGCGGCATTCCATCGCAGGAAAAGGCAATTCCTACAGCAAGCGCATCCACACTGGTTGCAAGAGAAAGTACAAGCATATTGCCGAATGACAGCGCCCTTTCATCGCTCTTTTCTTCATCGGGATGAAAACTCTCATAAATCATTTTACTTCCGATAAAAAGTAAAAGAATAAATGCAATCCAGTGGTCGTATTTTTCTATGTATGTTCTAAATGAATTTGCAAGGAAATAACCGATCAGCGGCATTAATCCCTGAAAAATACCGAAATACGCCCCTATTTTCAGTGCGTCAATTGTTCTGGCTTTGACAAGTGCGATTCCCTTGCATATAGAAATGGCAAAAGCATCCATAGAAAGCCCTATGCCGTATGCAAGAACAGTAAAAATATTCATAAGCCCCTCTTTTATAATCGTCTTTCGTAGTTACCTGTTATATCTATTCCGTTCTTTATCGCAATAAATGCGTTCGGATCTATTCTCTTAACTATTCTTTTCAGCTGAGATAATTCATATTTAGATACGATAATATATATTACTCGTGTGCTTTCGCCGGTGTAAGCACCGTAGCCCTCCCAAAACGAAACCCCTCTTCGCATCTCGCCCATTATCGCATTCTGGATCTCGTTATCTTTGTGCTTGGATATTATTATAACCTCGCTGTTTATATTTTGTATATGCATCCTATCGAGTGCGACCATACTTATGGCAGCAAAAATCAAGGTATAAATAATTTTTTCAACATCGCGGATTATAACGAATGCGGCAGCATATACAAATACATTAAAAATCATACTGATCGTTCCGACGCTGTAGGTGCTCTTTTTTGCAAAATACATGCCAATAATATCCACACCTCCGCTTGAACCACCGCTTCTTAATGAGAGGCCAATACCAAAACCGCATAATATACCGCCTATTATGCATGATGTGAGTGGATCATCTATTATCTGCGCGATAGGTATAATAGAGAGTAACACGGATTGAACAGCAACACAAAAGAGTGTCTTGAAAATAAAGGGTTTGCCGACCGTTTTATATGCAAGTAACATTAAAGGAATATTCAATACGAATGAAATTATACCTGAAATATCGAAATGGAAAAGAAAACCAAATTGATTTTCGAGAACAGTCCTTATAATTTGCGCCAAACCGAGAACACCGCTTGAATAAAGTCCGACAGGCACAATAAATGTATTCATTCCAAAGGCATATATAAAGCCACCAAGAAAAATATAAAAACCTTTAAGAGCGTCATGAAGCGATATTTTGTATTTCATATTTACCTCAAGAGAAATAATTCTTTTCGCTGTGAATAAACTATAATAGGTGTTTATATGAGAATAAAATATATTATACTTTCTGTGATTGTAACACTTTTGGCGATTACGATACAATTCGCAAGATATTATCCTATAGCCTGTAATAACTATGCGGAAAAAGGAATAAAAGCCGAAATAACAAAAGAAATTAACAACACTTTTGCGGACATTCTGGATTCTGAATCCATCGATTATAATAATATAGCCAATATCAATGAAAGAACCGATGGGAGTATATCCTCGATAAATGTAGATACAGCAAAATTGAATGCAGTAGCTTTGAAATTTTCAAACGAAATTATAGACAGCATAGAAAACGCCGAAAACTCGTTCGGAATCCCGCTCGGGAACGCATTGGGATCAAAAATGCTATCGGGAAAAGGTGCAAAAATCAATGTGAACATCTTGCCTATCGGTGCGCCGGAATATGAAATAGAAAGCAAACTTTTATCAAGTGGAATAAACCAAACCTTGCACCGTATATCAATCTGCTTTAAAACAGAAATACAATGCCTAGCGCCATTTCACGAATCAAAATGTTCGATAAACACAACAATCGTTATTGCAGAAACACTTATTGTCGGAGAAGTACCGGAAGTGATACTTCATCGCTGAGGCTTGTCCAATTTTCGTGCACACTCAAACGCTATAATCGACACAGCACTGCAGGCAGGAAGCGAATAATGGCAATCACGCGGATATTTAATTTTAATACACATATCCGAAATGTCAAGGATTTCTTTGTTAATACCTCTCTTTTCACCGCCAAATACGAGACATAACGGACGCGACAATTTGCAACGATAGAGGTCTTTCGCTTTTTCATTCTTTGCCGTAGAGGCGATAATATATCCGCGCTTTTTTAGTTCCTTACAAGCGGCGGAAAGATCGGTAACAACACATGCTTTTATAAGTTCCGACGCGCCTGCCGAAGATCTGATCACGGTGTCGCTTGCCGTAAAAAAGTTGCGCTCGGGCAATATAACGGCATCTACACCCGATGCATAAAGAGAACGCAATGCGTACGCAAAATTAAAGGGATCTTCAATGCCGTCAAGCATTGCTATGTAACCGTTCCGAATAGAAAAAACCTCTTCGGACGGTGTGAAAATCCTCTCCCCTACCTCTGCGGCTATACCGCCTGCATTGGCATTTGGCATTATCTTCTCAAAATCTTCGGTTGACAGAAACTTACATTCTGCACCGCTATTTATCAACGCCGCATACTGACGCTGTTCCGAAACACGAAGATTCGAGCGCATGATTTTATCGTAACGAGTTTTTTCGATAAATATTGTGCTTATTTGGCGGCTTTTTGCTTCTATAACGCTTTTTACAGAAACAAATCCGCCTAATATTGTTTTATTCATTGGGTTCATCCTCCGTTAAGAATGCGCTGAAAGACGGTATATATTCGCCGCTTACCGCATTTGTAGAATAACACATTGTTATGCAATCATCATATTCGTGCTCTGCAAGAAATTCCGTAAGCGAGGTTTCGATTTTCCTCGGATCGATCACATCTATTTTACTGTAATGCGATGCAAGGAACGGAACGATGGGATGAGCACTGCTGTCGCCTATTATAAGCAGACTGCCCCCTTCGGCGTTGCTGCAGATCTCGTAACGCGCTGCACTTTTTCCTAAAAAAATATCAAACGCAGTTTGTGCGGAAACCTGATTGCCGCACAGCGTGTAATTGGTATATACCATATTTGAATCATAAATGATCAATGCTGTGCTTACAGACGGCAGAGTGGAATAGCACATAAGGGTGTCGGGAAAATCGAACATTTCCGACGACTGTGTTGCTGAGTAGAAGCTGCCGAGAAAATCCCCCACTTCTTTTTTAGAAAAGCTTTCTAACGAATATGCGTTGATTCCCGCTTTCTCGCAAAACGCACGGTAGGCGTTATATGCGCCGAGGGATGTCCAGTTTTTATCGGTTCTGAAAAAAACATACTCGTCATTATCGTATAGTTCTTCTATCAAAGTAACTATGGGGACATTTATATAGTTCTCGCTGATTTTTGATGCAACGGTAGATACAAACGCAGACTGTGATTGATTGAAAAAATTGTCTTCTATATATACCTCGCGCGGGATATCGGCAAAGGTAGAGCTCACCGGTACAGTGATGTTAAACAGCCGTGTGTTTGCAGGAATTATATCCGCAAGACCGTTGAGTGCATTGGAATAACGCTCAAGTGCGGTAGATTTGTAATTAAATTGCTCGTATCCGCAGTTGTCGTAAACATAGGTATATCCGTACTCGTTTATAACCCAACCGTGTGTTATTATAGGTTCTTCTTCGATATCCGAATCACCGCCGCCCACACCGATATCTTCGCCATCTTCACTATTGTCGCTATCGGAGTTTTCTTCCTCCGAGGAGTTCGAGTCTGCAAAAACATCTGAAATTTCGATATCTATATGCACACTTTCGTGGTACGAATCACTATTATCAGTCAACGAAATTTCTTCGCGCGGCGCAGATTCACCCGATAGATCATTAGACGCGCTCTCGGGAAGCTGTGAATACTGTTTTACTGTGAAAGATATTACC
>JAZTZF010000173.1:0-2245 GCA_045637325.1 Eubacteriales bacterium
CTCACAGAACGACATGGCTACGATCCGACTTCAACGCGGTAATTCTTTTTGCGAATTTCATTTTTTATTTCTCCTTTTGGAATAAAATATTGATTTACTTGTTTAGTATACAAAAATCCAATCCCAATGTCAACAGTTTTGTGGTTTTTTACCAAACAATTTTTGCCAAGCTGGGATTATTCCGTGTTTTTTTAACATAGGACAGAGTTTTGCAACGGGCAGACCGATTATATTAAAGTAATCGCCCTCAAACGATTCGGCAAACAGACACGCGCGCTCCTGAATGCCGTACGCCCCGGCTTTATCCAACGGCTCGCCCGTAGCGATATAGGCATATATTTCGTCGTCGGTCATGGTGCGGAAGTGTACACTTGTAGAGCAAACTCCGCTTTCTTCCCCCTCTGCGGTGACGACTGCATAGCCTGTCATAACCTCATGCGAGCTGTTTGACAGTCTTTTGAGCATCTCAAAAGCCTGCTTTTCGCCGTTCGGCTTTCCCAACACCTCGCCGTTAAGACAAACTACCGTATCCGCCCCTATTACCACGCTGTCGGGGTTCGAGCGCGAATATACCTCTTTTGCCTTCGCAAGCGCGTTCAGTCGTACAAGCTCTTCGGGCGCGATACCGCCCGAGATCTCCTCGGAATCGGAGGGAATAACCTCATAAACATACCCTGCAGTATCCAAAATCTCGCGGCGTCTGGGCGATGCCGAGGCGAGAATCAACTTTTTTGCCATGTTTTTTTATATCCTTTCGAAAAAAACTTGATATTTAAGTTACATTATATTATAATACAAAATTAATAAATGTAAAGACTAAAAAGCATTTGCGGATAAGAGGACAAAAATGAAGATATCTACCCAAAATATCAAACGTATCGTTGTAAAGGTCGGCACGTCGACGCTTACACACGCATCGGGGTTTATGAATATAAGAAAGGTCTCCAAGCTGGTCTCCTGCCTTTCGGATCTGTATAACAGCGGATTGGAGATCATACTCGTTTCGTCGGGCGCGGTCAGCTGCGGTCTTGCAAAAACCGATTTCGACCGTAAAACGCTTACTACCGAGCAAAAGCAGGCTGCCGCCGCAATAGGTCAATGTCAGCTCATAGACATGTATGCACGCAGTTTTTCGGATCACGGCGTAAATATCGCCCAGATTCTTCTTACGCGCAACGTTATCGACGACCGCGAGATCCGCACACACGCAAGCACCACGCTCGAGCTTTTGCTTGATCAGGGCGTGATTCCCATAGTAAACGAAAACGACACCATCTCTAACGAGCAGATAAAAATAGGCAGTAACGATACCCTTGCCGCAACCGTTGCAAAGCTCGCCAAGGCGGATCTGCTTATAAACATGTCGGATATCGACGGCCTTTACGATTCCGACCCCCGTACCAACAAAAATGCAAAGTTTATCGAGTATGTTGCCGAGGTCACCGACGATATCTTTGCCATGGGCGCAGGCGCAGGCACCGCGCGCGGCACGGGCGGTATGGCAACCAAGCTGGAAAGCGCAAAATACGTTACCGAACGCGGTATTTCGATGATAATTCTCAACGGCGCCGATCCCGAAATACTTTATAACGTGTTTGACGGCGAGTTTGTGGGAACGTATTTCGCCGCAAAGCCCCAATAAACAGCAAAGAGGAGAAATATAATGTTGGAAACAATGTGCGCGGGCGCGAAAAAGGCTTCTGCCATACTCGGCTCGACAGATACAAATACAAGAAACAACGCACTCAAAGCAATGGCGGATGCATTGAGAGAGCGCTCTAACGAGATAATTGCGGCTAACGAAAGCGATATTCTCCGCGCAAAAGAAAACGGCATGAGCGATTCGATGCTCGACAGACTTACCCTTACCGAGGCGCGTATAAACTCCATTGCCGCGGCGGTGGAAAAGGTTATTGCACTTCCCGATCCGCTTGACAGGGACGAAAAATACACACGCCCCAACGGTCTTGAAATTACAAAAAAGCGTGTTCCTTTCGGAGTTATCGCGATTATATACGAGGCGCGCCCCAACGTAACCGCCGATGCGGCGGCACTTTGCCTTAAATCGGGCAACGCCGTTATTCTTCGCGGCGGCAAAGAGGCAATCGACTCCAATATCGCCATTGCCGAGGTACTTTCGGATGCGGTTTCGTCGCTCGGTCTGCCAAAGGACTGCATACAGGTCGTCCGCGACACCTCGCGCGAGACGGCTAACAAACTTATGAAGATGAAAGGCGGCGTGGAT
>JAZTZF010000174.1:0-3361 GCA_045637325.1 Eubacteriales bacterium
TACGGTCGTTACCGCTTATGACGCATATACAAACAACGGTGAATTCGCTTCTGCGATATCGGTTATCGGTGCATCCGACAAAATCTATTGCGGCACCGAGAATCTTTATCTTTCCAACACGGGCAACGGCAGCTATATCGAAACCGCCATTATAAAAACCCAGTCGGTAAAAACAAATATCTACCGCATATCGCTTACCGAAGACAAACTCACCGTCACCGGCACGGGCCGTGTTCCGGGAAATATTCTAAATCAATTTTCCATGGACGAAAAGGACGGCAAGCTGAGAGTAGCAACGAATATTCAATGGTCCACCATTTCCGACGACGGAGAATTTGTATCATCCTCAAATTCCGCTCTTGTGAACCGCGTATACTGCCTCGGAGATAATATGGAGATCATCGGCGCGAGCGCTGATATGGGCAAGGGTGAATATATAAAATCGGTTCGATTTATGGGTAATATTGCATATGTTGTGACCTTTAGGCAAACCGATCCGCTGTATGCGGTTGACATGACCGATCCTACAAATCCAGTAATATTGTCAGAGCTGAAGATCGATGGATTTTCGACGTATATGCACCCCTATGACGAAACTCATCTTCTCGGAATCGGTTTCGAAGCCGATCCGAAAACCGGAATGCAAACAGGTTTAAAGCTGACAATGTTCGATACCACCGACAAGACCGATATTTTTGATATCTCCTCTTGTATCTTGAGTTGGAATAACAGCGGATATTCGTCGTCGGAGGCAACCTACAACCACAAGGCTGTTTTGGTAGACGGCAAAAAGAACATCATCGGAATACCGATTTATTTCGAAAGTTATAATATTTCTAACGCAAACGGCAACGCGGAGTTTGAGTTAGGATGTGAAACCTATTACGTTTTCTTCGATTTTGACGGAACGAATTTGAGCGAGCGCAAAAAATTACCTCTAGATTTTGACGTCAAATTTGACAATATACGCGGTTTATACATCGATAACTACAGTTACGTTGTCTGCAACAGCGGTATTATCTGCCTTTCGCTTGAGGATTTGGAAGTAGTTTCGGAACTGAGATTTAATTGAGTTACAGCTATTTTGTAAATAAATAATCAACTGATGACCGCTCTGAAACGGTGATTTTAAGCCGTGGTTGGGCGGTCATATTCTTTTTTGTTGGTTTTTAATAAAATATTTGAGGAAAAATATGATAAAAAGAGTATTATTTTGATTGAAAACTATTGATTTTTGGGAAAAATTGTGATAAAATCAATAGGCTTTTTGCTAAAGGCAAAATACACACACCGTATATGCCGTGCTCGGGTGCGCGTAAACTGCGCGTTTTTGGCCGGTAAATCTAAAATGCGGTGGCGGGTAAAAAACCCGAAGGAGTAAAACATGGCAGTAGTTTCCATGAAACAGCTTCTCGAAGCAGGTGTTCATTTCGGTCACCAGACGAGAAGATGGAACCCGAAGATGGCTGAATACATCTTCACCGAGAGAAACGGCATCTACATTATCGACCTTCAGAAAACCGTTAAGAAGATCGAAGAAGCTTATCTCTTTATTCGTGACATCGCCGCTGAAGGCGGCAACATCCTCTTTGTCGGCACTAAAAAGCAGGCTCAGGATGCTATTAAGGAAGAAGCTCTCAGAAGCGAAATGTACTATGTAAACGTTCGCTGGCTCGGTGGTATGCTCACCAACTTCAAAACCATCAAGAAGTCCATCCAGAAGCTTCACAACCTTAACAAAATGGCAGAAGACGGCACTTTTGATCTTCTCCCCAAGAAGGAAGTTGGTTCCCTGCACAAGGAAATGGCTGAGCTCGAAAAGAACGTTGGCGGTATCAAAGATATGAAGGGTATCCCCTCCGCTATCTTTATAGTTGACCCCAAGAAGGAAAAGAACGCTGTTGACGAAGCAAGAAAGCTCGGTATTCCGATAATTGCAATTGTTGACACCAACTGCGATCCCGATGAAGTAGATTACGTCATCCCCGGCAACGACGATGCTATCCGCGCTATCAAGCTCATTGCCGCTACTCTCGCAGATGCTATCATCGAAGGCAAGCAGGGCGAACAGCTTACCGATTCCTCCGAAGTTTCCGAGGAACCCGCTGCTGAATAATCAGCCCCAACAATAATACCGATTTATTAGGAGGAAAACAGAAATGGCTAATATTTCCGCAAAAGACGTAATGGAACTCCGTAAAAAGACCGGTTGCGGTATGATGGAGTGCAAGAAAGCACTTGTTGAAACCGACGGTAATTTTGACGAAGCAATTAAATATCTCCGCGAAAAGGGTCTTGCTGTTGCCGCTAAAAAGGCTGACAGAATTGCTGCAGAAGGTGTTGTTGACATTCTTACCGATAACGGCGTTACCGCTATTATCGAGGTTAATGCAGAAACCGACTTTGTTGCAAAAAATGCTTCTTTCCAGGAATTTGTTAAGGGCATTTTGAGAACCATCGTTGCAAACAAGCCCGCTGACCTTGCGGCTCTTAACGCTCTTAACTTCGACGGAACCGACGTTACCGTAGAAGCTGAGCTCAAGAACATGATCTTCACTATCGGCGAAAACATGAGCATTCGCCGCTTCGATATCATCGAAGGTACTACCGGTTGCTATATCCACGGCGGCGGCAGTGCAGGTGTTGTTACCAAGTTTGATACCGATTGCGACAGCACTAACGCAGCATTCGTTGAATATGCAAAGAACGTCTGCATGCAGATCGCGGCTATGAGCCCCTCTTACGTTGACAGAGATGCGGTTCCCGCTTCGGTTATCGAAAACGAGAAGGCTATTCTTATGAGCCAGATCGAAAACGACGAAAATCTTTCCAAGAAGCCCGATGCGGTTAAGGAAAAGATGGTTGTCGGCAGAATCAGCAAGTTCTATGACAACAACTGTCTTGTTGATCAGGAATACGTTAAGGACGGCGATCTTACCGTTGGTAAGTACACCGAAAACGTTGCTAAGGAACTCGGCGGTTCTATTAAAGTAGTTTCTTTCATCAAGTATGAGAGAGGCGAAGGCATCGAAAAGAAAGAAGACGATTTCGCTGCCGAAATCAACAAGCTCGTTAACGGTTAATAACAAAATCAAATGCTGTGCGAACCAAAAGTTTGCACAGCATTTTTTATTCCTTGTTGTTGATTGTTTCAAACTACGATTCAGAAAGGGTTGACTTGTTTCAGCCCTTTTTGTATTAACACTCCCATGCCATAGCTATGTTTTGTCAACGGCAAATAACTTGACATATTTATAAAAATATAATAAAATATTCTCAAACAAAATGTCATTTCAGAAGAAAGGAGCGCGTTTTTGGATGCTTACCGATATACTACATAAAGCAGAGGAGTCTTCCCCAT
>JAZTZF010000175.1:0-3590 GCA_045637325.1 Eubacteriales bacterium
GTACTTGGATTTGAAGCTGCTGGAAAGCTTATCTATAACCTGGCTGCCGCCGCCGTAGATGCCGGGGAAGTAGCCTGCCGCTTCCAAAGTTTCGCACCAACCAAGGCAAAGAGCTTCCATTGCGGAAGAGCCGAGAGCAACTTGCTTAGAATCCTCTATATCATAATATATAGGATACTCAAAATACATGTTGTTGTCTTCGATAGTCTTGATTACAAACTGCGCGTCGTTAATTGCGCCTGCTTTTGTGGTGGAAAGGCCATAAAAATACAAGCCCAAGGGCATGCCTGCGGCGCGTGCGCGCTTGTAAAATTCAAGGAACGTGGTATCGATCGTATCTACGCGGTTAGAACTGGCTTCATAACCCAAACGAAGAATAACGAACTGACAGCCGTCGGCCTTTAATTTGGCAAAATCCACGCGGGAAAAGTCCAAATAATCGCCTACGGCGGCATTCCAATAAGAAATGTCTATACCGTACGAGCGGAAGCTGGTCTTTTGGATACCTGCCCCGGGTAGCGCAGATGCGGTTGTAACGCCCGATGCGATCACGAGAGAAAAGATCATTGTGATCGACAAGACGAGTGTTATGATATGTTTAATTGACTTCATAAACAGTCCTCCGATGATATTGTCGGGACAGCCCCCCAAAATTCGCGGGCACTCCCTTGATTTTAAGAATAACATAAAACACCCCCTTTTGTCAATGATATTAAATACAAATTCGTGTGCGACTATTTTTTCGGCGGTTTGCACAAAACATTGCCTTTTGTTTCGTACAATAGGCTTAACAAAACAAAAACTGCCGAGGGGGTTAGCCCTTGGCAGTTCGATTTGTGTGTGTTTTTAATTACAAAGTGGCCGCCATGACCGCTTTTATGGTGTGCATGCGGTTTTCCGCCTCGTCGAACACTATCGAGCGTTCGCTTTCGATAACCTCATGAGTTACTTCCATGCAGTCTATGCCGAATTTCTTGTTGATTTCCCTTCCGACCGTCGTACCGAGATCGTGGAAAGCGGGCAGGCAATGCATAAATCTGCACTGAGGACCTGCGTTGTCCATAATATCCATGGTTACGCGGTAGGGGGTAAGCTCGCGGATTCTTTCTTCCCAGACCCCGTCGGGCTCGCCCATAGAAACCCAAACGTCGGTATAGATAACGTCTGCGCCCTTGGTTGCGGCAATGGGATCCTCGATAAATTCAAGCACCGCGCCTGTTTCGGACGCGATCTTTTGACACTCGTCAATAAGCGCTTGGTCGGGGAAATATTTTTTGGGAGCGCATGCGACGAAATGCATGCCCATTTTCGCACAGCCTACCATAAGCGAATTGCCCATGTTGTAGCGTGCATCGCCCATATATACGAGTTTTTTGCCCGAAAGACTGCCGAAATGCTCGATAACCGTCATAAAATCGGCAAGTATCTGGGTGGGGTGGAACTCGTTTGTCAAGCCGTTCCAAACCGGAACCCCTGCATATTTTGCGAGTTCCTCGACGATCTCCTGCCCGAATCCGCGATACTCGATACCGTCAAACATTCTGCCGAGAACGCGCGCGGTGTCGGCAATGCTTTCCTTTTTGCCCATCTGCGAGCCGGAAGGACCGAGATAAACGGGATGCATGCCGAGATCGGCACCTGCAACCTCAAACGCACAGCGCGTACGGGTGCTGTCCTTTTCGAACAGCAAGGCAATATTCTTGCCCTCGCACAAGCGATGCGGGATATTATTCTTTTTCTTCGACTTAAACTCGATAGCAAGGTCGATAAGCGATTTTATCTCCTCGGGAGTAAAATCGAGCAATTTAAGAAAACTTCTGCCCTTTAGTGACATATCTTTTTCTCCTTGGTTTAGAGTACTTTTGAGAGGAAGGTCTGCAGACGCTCGCACTTCGGTGCGCCGAATATCTCGTTGGGCGCGCCTTCTTCGGCTATAACACCGTCATCGAGGAACAACACTCTGTTCGAAACCTCACGCGCGAATCCCATCTCGTGAGTTACCACTACCATGGTCATGCCCTCGCCTGCAAGCTCGCGCATAACGTCCAGAACCTCGCCCACCATTTCGGGGTCGAGCGCACTCGTCGGTTCGTCAAACAGCATCACATCGGGCTCCATACAAAGCGCGCGCACGATCGCCACACGCTGCTTCTGGCCGCCCGAAAGCTGGTTGGGGTAGGAGTCTGCCCTGTCGGCAAGACCTACTCGCGCAAGCAGTTCTTTTGCCTTTTCCTCGGCGTTCTCTTTTGTTGCCTTTTTGAGCATTATCGGCGCGCAGGTGAGGTTTTCGAGTATGGTCATGTGGGGGAACAGGTTGAACTGTTGGAACACCATGCCCATTTTTTGGCGGTGGAGGTTTAGGTCTACTTTTTCGTCGGTCAGATCCTCGCCGTCGAACAAAATGCTGCCCGAGGTAGGATGTTCGAGCATATTAAGGCAGCGCAAAAAGGTGGATTTTCCCGAGCCCGATGCCCCGATAACGCAGACAACGTCGCCTTTGTTTATATCAACGGTCACGCCCTTCAAAACCGCATTGTCATCGAATTTCTTTTCGAGATTTTTTACGCTTATTATAACTTCGTTTGCCATGTTTTTTACCTCCCGTCGCTTTTGCGCAGTCTTTTTTCAAGTATAGAAAGAAGCTTTGTCATAATAACGACAAGCGCAAGATAGACCAGCGCGAGCAAAATCAAGGGATTAATTGCATCGTTAGTGTTTGTGCGTATCAAATTCGCGGCACGGGTAAGGTCAACGACCGTAACGTAACCTGCAACCGAAGTTTCTTTCAAAAGTGCGATACACTCGTTGCCGATAGCAGGAAGAATGTTCTTTATCGCCTGCGGGAAAATGATTTTCCTCATAGCCTGCGACTTGGACATACCAAGACTTCTTGCTGCTTCCATTTGGCCTTTATCCACTGCATTGATACCGCTTCGTATAAGCTCAGCCATGTACGCGCCCGAGTTTATACCGAACGCGATAATCGCCGTCATTATACCCTCGGTGTCCGAAACGATGATAACAAAATAGAATATCAGCAAAAGAACCGTAACAGGTATGCCGCGGATTACTGTAGTATATAGATCACAGATGAAATTTACGGGTTTGAGTTTTTTGTTCCCCTCGGCGTAGTATTTTGCTATTGCAATTACCGAGCCGATTACAACACCTATCAAAAGTGCACACAGAGTTATTAAAAGAGTGTTTCCAAAACCCTTTACAAGCTGCATATAGTTGTCGTCAACTATAAAGGTTTTGTATAATTTATCAAGCCAAGCGTTCATTTGCTTTCCTTTCAAAAAGAATTTTAGAGGTTGCCGAATAAGCAACCCCTAAAATGTTTTTGTGAAATCAGTTTTCGGGTTTGGTGTAGGGTGCGTCGTACTTCTCGAAAATAGAAGCTACGGTGCCGTCGGAAATAAGCTCGTCGAGGATTTTGTTGATCTCTTCAACCAAATCTTCGGAACCGAATGCAAATGCAAACGCATAGGGCTCGGTTGTCATCGATTCTTCGAGAATCTTAACAGAGGAATCGTCCTTGCACATTTCGGCTGCGGTAAGGTCGTCAACTACCCAAGCATCAACTTTGC
>JAZTZF010000176.1:0-15546 GCA_045637325.1 Eubacteriales bacterium
ATGTGGAGCTGGATCTTCTTTGCGAGCTCGGGGAATTCCTTGTCAAGAACTTCCTGTGCGCGCTCGAGAAGGATAACACCGCCGTCGCCGGAGGTAACACGGCCCATGATAAGAACGTGTTTGATATCGTAAAATTCGGAATAGAAAGCGATTGCATATCCGAAGTAAGCACCGATGGTGTCATAGATAGCAGCGGCACGCTCGTCGCCCTCTTTCATCAAGCCCTGAACTACCTTGAGCTTTTCTGCGGGAGAGAGGCTTTCGTCAAGCTCGATACCTGCAAAAGGAGCAAGCTTGATTACGCCGTCCTGCGAGAAGTACTTAACGCCGCAGCCGTAGTCGCCCGACCATTCGTCAACCATTGCATCCTTGCAGTAGTCAACGGGTGCGAAAGCGAGCTCGTTGAGCCAGCCGGTGATGTTGCCCTGAGGATCAACGTAACCTGCTGCCTCGGAGGTGCCCATTGCAACGCCGAGAACCGAGTTGTCGTTAAGGTTCATTGCGCCTGCAAGTGCGGTTACATCACCGTCGTTTGCTACTTCTATCGGAATATCTGCGCCGATTTCCTTAGCAACGTCGATGTACATGTTCTTGACTTTTTTATCAAAATCTTCATCGTTTACCTTGAGGAAAAGCGATGCAACCATGATTCTGTTGTCAACGTAAACGCCTGCGGAAGAAACACCGATTGCGTCAACGCGGGGCATCTTCGATGCGGCTGTCTTCATAGCCTCGAGAATGCCTTGATAGTGATAATCGGGATCGGAATTGATCTTGGGGAACCAAACAACTTCCTCGGAATAAACGCATTCGCCGTCGATAACCGCAGATACCTTTCTGTCGGATCCGCCTGCGTCGAAGCCGATACGGCATCCGTCCAAATGTCTGCCTACGGGAGCCGCTGCCTCGTTATCCTTGGGAGCGTTTTCGAGCGAGCATACCTCTACCTCGAACGCTCTTTCGTAAACGCGTTCCATAAAGTGAACGTCGAAATCACGAAGACCGCCGTCGGTATATGCTTCTTTGATCTTGTTACCGATAACTTCGCTGCCGGCAATAATGATCTTGTAGCCGCCTACTACCCAAAGAAGTGCTTTTGCCATTCTTTCGACGAAATTGAAGTTTTCTTCGTCATGACCTGTGCCGTCGCGGAAAACGCGGGTCTTATAGGTAGTGGTGTAGCCCTTGTTTCTTGTAACCGCAATTACAATGTCCTGTCCGTCTTCCTTTGTAGCCTCGCGCATTTCGCGGCATACAACAGAAAGCGGAGCAAACTGAGGATCGAGTTTTGCTTTAACCTTAAGATTCATATTTAATGTTACCTCCGATGATGGTTTTTTCTACGTTGAATTCGTTGTCGGTGATGATGATATCCGCATCCTTGCCGATCTCGATAGAGCCCTTTTGCTTATCGATACCGAGCGTGGTTGCAGGGTTGAGAGATGCGCCGTTTACGCATTCCCACAAAGGAATGTTGGAGTTGGAATAAACGTTCCACACACCCTTGTTAAGGTGAAGAACGCTACCTGCAACGGTGCCGTCCTCAAGTCGGCAAACTATGCCGCGGTAGATTATCTTTGCGCCGCCGAGAGTGTATTCGCCCTCGGGAAGGCCGCCTGCAGGAAGACAGTCGGTTATAAAGCAGAGCTTTCTGCCCTTGATCTTCCAAAGCATATCATAAAATGCGGGATTTACGTGGAAGGTGTCAACAATAAGCTCACAGCTTACGTCGGAATTGAGTGCAGCGGTAACAACACCGGGCGCTCTGTGTGCAAGCGGAGTCATTGCGTTAAAGAGGTGCGTTACGTGACGCATGCCGTTCTCGACAGACTTCATTGCGGTGTCATAGTCGGCGCTGGTGTGGCCGATAGACATGATAACGTCGGTGTCGCGGCGGATCTCTTTGATAGCATCGAACGTCTCGGTATCAGTCTCGGGCGCAAGCGTAATGATGCGGATGATATCCGAATATTCCTTAACAAACTTTGCGTCGGGCTTGAGTATGTATTTTGCATCCTGCGCGCCCTTCTTCGATTCGCTGATAAACGGACCCTCTGCGTGGCATCCGAGAATAGCAGAACCGTCCCAAGTCTTGCTCTCTTCCTTAAGATTACGGCAGACCTCGAGTGCCTTTTTGATAACCGCCATATCAACAGTCATTGTGGTGGGCAGATATCCGGTAACGCCGTTTGCAAGAAGGCCCTTGGAAATGGTACGAATACTCTCTTCCTCGCCGTCGCAAACATCCTTGCCGAGATAACCGTGAATATGGAGATCGATAAGACCGGGAGCTACGTAGCCGCCCTTTGCATCTATAATCTCAACGTCTTTGGGGAGTTTGTCGGCAGGGACTATCCCCTCGATCACATCGGAGTAAAGCAGAGCGCTGTCCTCAACGATGCGGTCTTTTAAAATGATTTTGCCGTTAATAATAGCTTTCATTTTAATTCTCCTGCAGTTTCTGGTTTTCTTTGATTATACCAAACATATCCAAAAATTGCAACACTTTTTTAACCCTTTCACACATATTTCTTTTAAGAAAACGGCGTTGTTTTTTTTATGCCGTTCCGACATAATTGTTAAAATTCTTGTCGAAAGCGGAAATTGTATTGACAAAGGCGGGGTCGGCGGATAAAATGTTAGGGTGCTAATTATTATGGAGGCTGTTTTATGGATAGAAAGGATACAGTGGGGTTCCGAATACGAACGCTGTCCGTCGCTATAAAGCGCGCAGTCGATGCGAGCAAAACCAAAAGCGGACAGGGTGCTTATACCGGAACGCACGGATGGGTTATCGGTTATTTGTACGAGAACCGAAACCGAGACGTTTTTCAGCGCGATATAGAAAAGCAATTCTCGGTAAGACGCCCAACCATGACCGCGATTTTGCAGTTGATGGAAAAAAACGGGCTTGTAATGCGCGAGCGCGATGCAAAAGATGCCAGACTGAAAAAAATCAAGCTCACCCCTCTCGCGCTTCAGATTCACAAACAGCACGAGCAGCATATAGAATCGTTTGAAGCGTCGCTCCGCGACGGAATAACTGATGAAGAAATGAAGGCGTTTTTTGCCGTAATGGATAAAATCTCCGCAAACGTAGAACATGCGGAAAACGAATTCAAGGAGGATCCCGATGCTAAAAAAACTTGCCAAAAACGTTAAGGGATATACAAAACACACCATACTTTCACCCATTTTGATGATGGGCGAAGTTATAATGGAAGTTATAATCCCCGTACTTATCGCTCTGCTGATCAACTGTATAGACCCTACCGCGGGCAATACCGGAGAAACCAGCAACAACTTTATTGCCGCATTTATTCAGCGGCTTATCGGAGACCCCGAACAGTCGGGCGATATGAAATATATTCTTATCATCGGCGGTCTGATAGCGGTTTGCGCCATTATCTCGCTTGTTTTCGGTGCGTTGGCAGGCAGAAGTGCCGCCATTGCCTCGACGGGATTTGCAAAAAATCTGCGCAAGACCCTGTTCGAGCGTATTTCGCACTTTTCGTTTAAGAACATCGACAAATTTTCGTCCTCTAGCTTGGTTACAAGGCTTACTACCGACGTTAACCGTCTGCAGGAAGCGTTCCATATGGTAATCCGCATTGCGGTACGCAGTCCTTCGATGATGATCTTTTCGCTGATAATGGCGGTCAGCATCAATCCCAAGCTCGCGCTTATATTCGTCGGTGCGGTGCCGATTCTGGTGACGGGGTTGATAATTATCATGAGCCATGCACACCCGATATTCAAGCGCATGTTCAAAAGATACGACAAGCTTAACCGAGTTGTTCAGGAAAACCTGCGCGGAATTCGCGTGGTCAAGGCGTTTGTCCGCGAAAAAGAAGAAACCGAAAAATTCAACGAGGTTTCGGGCGAGATTTACAGCGATACCGTAAAGGCGGAAAAAACCATTTCCTACAACATGCCGTTAATGCAGATAACCGTTTATACCTCTATCCTGCTTATCTGCTGGTTCGGCGCACAGATGATAGTAAACTACAAGCTGTTCGGCATAGGCGATCAGATGTCTACGGGCGAGCTTACCGCATTGCTTAACTATACAATGCAGATACTTATGAGCCTGATGATGCTCTCGATGATATTTGTAAACATCGTAATGTCCAGAGCATCGGTCGAGCGCGTTTGCGAGGTGCTTGACGAAAACAGCACGATACGCAACAACGAAGCTCCGATTACCGAGGTTAAAAACGGCGAGATCATATTCAACAACGTTAATTTTGCCTATCACGAAGGCAAAAACGTGCTAAAGAACGTCAACCTGAACATCCGATCGGGCGAAACGATAGGAATTATAGGCGGCACCGGCAGTTCGAAATCAACACTGGTACAGCTTATTCCCCGTCTTTACGACGTCACCTCGGGCGAGGTTTTGGTCGGGGGCGAGGACGTAAGAAACTACGACATACACACCCTGCGCGATTCGGTTGCAATGGTATTGCAAAAGAATCTGCTTTTCTCGGGCACTATCAAGGAAAACCTGCGTTGGGGCAACGAAAACGCGACCGATGAAGAAATAAAAGCCGCCTGCATTGCCGCCTGCGCCGATGAATTTATACAAACATTCCCCGACGGCTACGATACGTATATCGAGCAGGGCGGAAGCAACGTTTCGGGCGGTCAGAAGCAAAGACTGTGTATCGCCAGAGCGATGCTGAAAAAGCCGAAAATACTTATTCTTGACGACTCTACAAGCGCCGTTGATACAAAAACCGATGCAATGCTTCGCGCCGCGCTGGCAGAAAGCATCCCCGGCACTACAAAGCTGATAATCGCACAGCGTATTTCCTCGGTACAGGATTGCGACAGGATAGTAGTTATTGATAACGGCGAGCTGACCGGCGTCGGCACACACGAGGAATTGTTGGAGAACAACACGATTTACAGAGAAGTATACGAATCGCAAATGAAGGGAGGCGACAAAGAATGAGCGACGAAAAACGCGAAACCCACCCCCAAGAACCGCCTATGCGTCCCGGCAGGGGGGTGCACATTCCCGGGCAGAAGCTGGATGTAAAAACCGTAAAGCGAGTATTAAAATATCTTGTGGCGTATAAATGGCGTCTTGCGGTGGTTGTTTTATGTATCATATTCAGCGCGCTCGCAGGGGTTTACGGCTCGATGTTTCTAAAAACCCTTGTTGACGTTCATATTGCCGACCTTATAGATGCAGGCGGTGCTCCCGATTTTTCGGGGTTGGCAAGGTCTATAATCACTCTGGCAGCGGTTTATGTTGTCGGTGCGCTCTCGACCTTTGCCTACAACCGAATAATGGTCGTGGTATCTCAGGCGGTGCTCAAGGACATCCGCGACACCATGTTTGCAAAAATGCAGACGCTTCCGATTCAGTATTTCGATACCCATTCGTTCGGCGATACGATGAGCCGTTACACAAACGACACCGACACCATGCGTATGATGATATCCATGAGCATTCCTCAGATATTTTCTTCGCTTTGTACGGTTATAGCGGTATTCTTTGCTATGGTAACAACAAGCCTTCCGCTTACGGTATTTGTTATTATTTCGGCAACGCTTACCATGCTGCTTGTTAAAACCATCGGCGGAAAAAGCGGCAGCTTTTTCGTAAAACAGCAACGCTCGGTGGGCAAGGTGAACGGCTATATAGAGGAAATGATAAACGGTCAGAAGGTCGTACAGGTATTCTGCCGCGAGGAAAAGACAAAAGAGGAGTTCAACGCCCTTAACGACGAGCTTTGCGAAAACGCAAGGAACGCAAATATATTTGCGAACATTTTGGGCCCCGTTTCGAACAACCTCGGCCATTTGCAGTATATCCTTATCGCAACGCTGGGCGGATTGCTCGTTTTGCTCAGCACAACGGGGAACGTCGGCGGACTTCTTACGCTGACCGCCGGTGGATTGATATCCTTCTTACAGCTGTCAAAGAGCTTTACAAACCCGATAAATCAGGTCACCCAACAGCTCAACTCGGTAATAATGGCTCTTGCCGGCGCAAAACGCATTTTTGAGCTTATGGACGAAATCCCCGAAACCGACGAGGGCAAGGTTACTTTGGTGAACGCCGAATATAACGAAAACGGCGAGCTGACAGAGGCCGAAAATCGTACGGGCATCTGGGCGTGGAAGCAACCTAACCCCGACGGAACCTTTAGCATGACTCTGCTAAGAGGCGACGTGCGTATGTCGGGTGTTGACTTTGGCTACACTCCCGAAAAGACCGTGCTTCACGACGTTACCCTTTATGCCGAGCCCGGTCAAAAGGTTGCGTTTGTAGGTGCAACGGGCGCAGGCAAAACCACCATAACCAACCTTATCAACCGTTTTTACGATATCTCTGACGGATCGATAACCTACGACGGTATAGATATATCGCTGATCAAAAAAGCCGATCTTAGATATTCGCTCGGCATGGTACTTCAGGATACCCACCTGTTCACGGGCACGGTAATGGAAAATATCCGCTACGGCAGGCTCGATGCGACCGACGAAGAATGCATTGCGGCGGCAAAGCTGGCAAATGCCGATTCGTTTATTTCTGTTCTGCCCGACGGCTACAACACACTGCTCTCGGGCGACGGAAGCGGACTTTCGCAGGGGCAAAGACAGTTGCTTGCCATTGCGCGCGCCGCGGTTGCAGACCCGCCTGTAATGATACTTGATGAGGCGACGTCGAGTATCGATACCCGTACCGAGTCGATAGTACAAAAAGGCATGGACAGTCTTATGAAGGGCAGAACCGTTTTTGTTATAGCGCACAGACTGTCTACCGTAAGGAATTCCGACGTTATAATGGTGCTTTCGGCAGGCAGAATAATCGAGCGCGGCAACCACGAAAAGCTTATTGCCGAAAAAGGACAGTATTATAGGCTGTACACAGGCGCGTTTGAGCTTGAATAATTGAAAATATAGGTTGCAATTTTAGATAAATTGTGGTTTAATGTAGTTAACACGTCATAAATATTAAGGAGAACGATATGTTTAGAATAGGTACAGTAAACATCGACACTTCACACGCTCCCTCTTTTGCCGAAATACTTTTACAGGGCGACGAGGGCAAATACACCGCCATCTACAACGATGCATTCCGCACCGATGAAGAGGTAAACGATTTTATCGAAAAATTCTCGCTCGACAAGCGTTATTACGATCTTGCCGAAATGGCAAAAGATATCGATATTGCGTTTATACAGAGCTGTAACTGGGATAACCATGTAAAACAGTCGATGCCGTTTATCGAGGCAGGCGTTCCCGTGTTTATCGACAAACCGCTCGCAGGCAATATTGCCGACGTAAAGGTGTTCGAAGATCTCGCCGCAAAGGGCAAGGTTATCCTCGGCACAAGCGCTATGCGCTATACTTATGAGCACGAATCTTTCTTTGCCATCCCCGAAGAAGAACGCGGAAATATCGTTCATATCTCGGTTATGGTCGGCGTAGACGAATTTAACTATGCTATCCACGCTGTAGAATCCATTTTGGGCTTCCTCGGTGACGTTACCCCCGTATCCACCCGTTATATCGGCACAAATACAGCAGGCGACGTTCCCTGCGACAGCTACTACGTTCTTTTCGAGAACGGTGTTTCGGCATGCTACCACATCTGCAAAAAAGGCTGGCAGCCCTCTACCGCACTCGTTATGACAAGCAAGACCAGCTATGCTTACAAGATAGACAGCAGCAAGGTTTACGAGGCTATGCTTAAACAGGTTTGCGCATACATGACAGGCAAGCCCAACAAGATGGCAACCGTAAAGCAGATGACCGATTCTATCAAGATAATGCTCGCAGGCAAAAAGAGTGCCGAAAACGGCGGTACCACAGAGCTTATTGCCGACCTCAAGGACGGAGACCCCTCCTTCGACGGCGCCGCATTCGAGGTATTCTACGCAGAATCCCAGAGAAAATAAGGCTTTTAAAAACCACAAAAAACAACGCTTCCCAAAAAACGGGGAGCGTTGTATACTTATAACCGAAAACTCGGAAAAAGTTGATACGATATGAAAAAAGAAGACAAGACGAACGCAATGCGCCTGCTCGATGCCGCCGGGGCTGAATATATATCACACGGATACGATACAAAGACCGCGCTTTCGGGTGTCGAGATAGCAAAAAAGCTGGGTTACGACGAAAGCGTGGTGTTTAAGACGCTCGTGACGGTCGCCGCATCCAAAAAGCACTATGTTTTTGTTGTACCGTCTGCTTGCGAGCTCGATCTAAAGCTCGCCGCGGCAAGCGTGGGCGAAAAATCTGTTTCTATGATAAAACAAGCCGAATTATTGCCCCTTACAGGCTATATTCACGGCGGTTGCTCGCCTGTCGGGATGAAAAAGTTCTTTGATACGGTGATAGATATCACCGCCTCCGAGAAAGAACGGATAATCTTTTCGGCAGGAAAGATAGGCAGACAGGTAGAAATGAGCATAGACGAGCTAAAAAAGGCGATACCTTTTAAATTGGCGGAAATAACGAGGAAATAGTATGATAAAATTGTTGGCAAAACTTTTTATACGCGATTGTGACAATACAAAATCACCCGAGGTGCGCCGAAAATACGGTGTGCTTTGCGGCGGAATGGGAATTGCGCTTAACGTACTGCTTTTTGCGCTGAAGCTGTTTGTCGGCACGATAAGCGGCTCGGTTGCGGTTACCGCCGATGCATTTAACAATATTTCGGACGCAGGCTCGTCTGCCGTTACCATGGTCGGGTTTAGGCTCGCAGGGAAAAAACCCGATCCCGAGCACCCGTTCGGCCACGGCAGGATGGAATATATTTCGGGGCTGATCGTTGCGATGCTTATATTCGTTATGGGTTTTGAGCTGATCACATCTTCGGTAAATGCCATACTGACACCCGAACAGACCGAGCTGAGCTGGATCTCGGTGGGTATACTCGTATTTTCGATGATCGTCAAGCTGTATATGTTCTTTTACAACCGCAGCTGCGGCAACAAAATAGACTCCGCCGCCATGAAAGCTACCGCTTCCGACTGCATCGGAGATACCGCCGCGACGTTTGCCGTTCTCGTTTCGCTTGTCGTTTCGCACTTCAGCGGTTTGATGATAGACGGCTACGTCGGTCTGCTTGTGGCTCTGTTTATTCTGTACGCAGGATATAACGCCGCAAAAGAAACGATAGAACCGCTTCTCGGCTCGCGCCCCGAAAAAGAGCTTGTTGACGAAATAGAATCGCTTGTGCTTTCGCATCCGCCCATAACCGGAGTGCATGACCTTATCGTGCACGATTACGGCCCCGGACGCAGATTTTTGTCGCTCCATGCAGAAGTTCCCATGGACGAGGATATACTTTTTATCCACGATGTTGTGGACAACGTAGAGATAGAAATATTCAAGAAGTTCGATATAGAAGCCGTTATACATACCGACCCGATAGATACGCGCGATCCGCGATTGAACGAGATCAAAGCAACGGTGAAAAATCTGCTCGATTCGCTCGGCGAGGGCATGAACGCGCACGACTTCAGGCTGGTTCCGGGCAATACCCACACAAACATAGTGTTCGATATAGTTATCCCTGCAGACAGCAAGACCGATCCCGACGCATTAAAGCTGGCGGTTTCGACAGCCGTGGCTGCAACCGATCCTCAGTACCGCTGTGTTATACGCATCGACAGGGATTATGCGTGAAAATAATAGATAACCGCAAAATAACGAGAGGAAAACTTTTATAAAAGTTTTCCTCTCGTGCTCTCTTTTCAAAATTTTTAAATATAAAAACAAAACGATATGTCGCGTACAATTAGTGACATATCGTTTTCATTTTGTGTTCGATTATTCGAAATATCTGTATTTTTTGCCGTTCGAGAGTGTGATAAATTTGCCGTTGCTGTTAGAATCGAGGATAAAACCGCTTTCGCAAGCGTTGCGGACGGTTGCTTTTGCCTTGCCGTCGATCGCACGCTCGATATCGCCGCATACAGCGGCGGCAGTGGGCAGAGAACCTGCGCCCTGACCGTAAAATACAACCTCTCCCACTACCGAACCGGTAACGCTGACTGCATTGAACGCCTCGCGTATCGCGTGGAACAGACTGCCGTTGCCTACAAGGTGCGGAGCAACGAGTACGCTTGCCTTATCACCGACACGCTCGGCAACCGCCACAAGACGAATAACACAGCCAAGCTGTTCGGCAAGGCGAATGTCCTCGCTCGTGACATTCTCTATGCCCTCTATATACGGAATGCTCTCGTAAGAAATGTATTTATCAAACGCAATACCTGCAAGTATGGCGATCTTGCGCGCAGAGTCAAGCCCTGCGATATCGGCATGCGGATCCGCCTCGGCATAGCCGAGCTCCTGCGCCGATTTGAGCGCCTCCTCAAGCGATTTGCCCTCGCTCTGCATATGTGTGAGAATATAGTTGGTGGTGCCGTTTAAGATACCTGCAACGCGAACTATATCGTCCGACGCAAAGCAATCGTTAAGCGGTGCGATAATGGGAATACCGCCGCCGACGGAAGCCTCGTAGAGATAAACAACGCCGTTTGCCTTTGCCGCCGCCTCTAACTCGGCACCGTATTTGTCAACGACCGCCTTATTGGAAGTGACAACATTCTTGCCCGCGTTCAATGCGGCAAGGCTGAACTTATACGCCGCGCCCTCTCCGCCCATGGTTTCTACAACCACGCTCACGGTCTCGTCGTTGATTATCTTATCAAAATCGGTGGTAACACGGTCACCCAGAGGATGATCGGGGAAGGTGCGAAGATCGAGAACGTATTTTATATTGACATCGCACAGCGGTTTTTTGTTGCAACGGGATATAGCCTCGTATACACCGCTGCCAACCGTGCCGAAGCCCATGATGGCAATGTTTGTCATAGCAATAATACTCCAAATTATAATATCGGTTTATTTTAGCACATCTGCATCTGTTTTTCAAGTCCTTTATCCAACAATTTCGGATAACAGACCGTCTGCTCGGTTATGCATTTGGGGTTTCTGTCAGGTAGTTTTCGTAAAAATCGGCTTCGTCCATAAGATAATTGCTTGAGTAATCGGAATAGAACGTGGGATTTACCGTCCAACAAAGATACCTGTCATAAATCACGCTGGTGAACGTGGTGGCGAAATTAATCGCCGTGCATTTGGCAACTCCGTCCCAACCATAATCTTGGTTCTGGTGATATTCGCCGTGAAGACCGGTGTTGAAATCGCAATCGATATACTGTATATATGCGCCGATATCGGTCGTGGCAACGGGATTGCTCTGCCATGCTTCTACGATAACGTCGGTTACCTCGTTATTTCGGGTTCCGTAATAGTTGATAGCAAGCGGCATATAATATTCGCCGTTTATCTTTAGGGTTTTGTATCTGCCGTCTTCGGTAGAGTAGCAAAGGTTCCTATCAGACAGCTCATAGCCCGAAAGTTTTTTGTAACGAACCGAATCAACGGAAGGATCGAACGTTCCGCCGTTTGCATTATACACCCAGCCGCCCTCTGTAAGAACTTCGATCGCGCGCTCTTTGGAATAGTCGTACGGATTTAGCTTTATATCGTCCTTGACCGCCTGATATGCGGTATAATCTTCGTAATAGGGGCCGTGAACAATACCGCCGTATCCGCCTGTGACAGTCTCGGCGATTCGGGTGCGGTCGATAGTATAAGATATCGCCTGACGAACCTCGGCAAAATTTGTCGGGCCCAGATCGCAACGGAACCCGATCTTTCCGTACGCCGCGCGGTTATAATGGTTCTCGCGGTATTTTTCGGGATCGGAGTTGACCACCGACAGAGCTTCCTCTATTTCCGCCGCGCCGACGATGCCCGAAAGCACGTCGATTTCGCCGTTTTGGAATTTTTGCATCTGGGTTTCGGGGTCGAGCTTGATATATGTAATGGTCTGCACAGACGCTTTCCCTCTTGCATCGTCGCCCAAATAATAGGGGTTAAGCTCGAGAATAGCGGTATGTGTCGATTCATCGTAATTCTTTACGGTATAAGGCCCTGCATAGGGTAATCCCGAATCCCATCTGAGATTTTTCTCGATGGTTTCGTCGATTGCATAAACATCTTTGCCGTTTTTTTGAACCTTTTCGTAAAAACCGTCGGAAAGACCGCATGCGCGTGTGGTCGGATCTATAACGATATAGTTGTCACCGAGATAAAGCGCCGTCGGCTCGGGGCGGTATGCCGCATAGCTCATTACGTAGTGGTAGTTTGCGTAATCCTCGACAAAGGTTACCGAAAACGTATAGTGGTCAAGCAGTTTAACGCCGTCGAAGTATCTCGAAACGGTTATCTTGTCGTCACCCTCGCCTATTATTGCCCCGTCGTTGGTGCCGTCGTAGGCGTTAAATGCCTCGTAGCCGGTATTCAATTGCCCTGCCGTGCCGGTTCCGCCGTTTTTCGATAAAACAGAGGTGGAGTTGGCAAGAAGATATGCCACGTAATTCTTGGCGGTAATCGGAGAGCCGTCCGAAAAAACAAGTCCCTCTTTGATTCTGATGGTAAAAGTAAGCGTGCCGTCTTGGTTCAGCGCAGAGATAGGCTCTTCGGCAAGCGCGCTCATGTTCCATATCATGTTCCCCGTCTTGTCGGTCTGAACGGTAGCGTAGCCAGACACAAGATTTTCTATATCATAGTCGGAAGAAACCGAAGAGGATTTTCCCCACTTGGATTTGCGGAATGCGCCTGTAAGCTCGTTACTCGAGCCGAGAACCACCGAATTTTCGGCGCCCTCTTTAACTTTTGCCCCTATGATAGCGTCCGCCGCAGTCCAGTAGGGTGCGGTGGCAAAATTTTCGAGCTTTGCGTTATAGATATCAAAATGCCGGTCGGAATAAATCGGAATCTCGGGCGAAAGGTAGTTCCACCTCTGGACATACAGCTTCCACCATTGGTTGAAAACCGATTCCTTTCCGTCGGTGTTGTAAACCATTGCGGCGGAAAGAAAATCCATGCCGAGCTCATATCGGGTTCCGTCAACCGTGACGTAAGCAAGTCCGGTTTCTTCGTCCTCTTCCACCATGTCTATCGTGACCGCTTGTCCGATCATATCGTAGACCGAAGCATAGTTATCATGCGTTACCGCATCGGCAAGATCGATGGGCTGAAATTCTATGATCTCTTCCATGGCAGACTCGGCATCCGAGCTTGCGATATCGGAGGAATTGTCGCACGCCGCGAAAGCAAAAACAAAAAATATTGCACTAAGAACCGATGCAACGATGCGCTTTGTCATTATCCTTTCCCTCTTTCCCGATCGGTTTTCGAACCGTAATTAACATTTTTTGGCATTACATATTTACCATATTTAATAAAATTTGTCAACCGCGCCTATAGTTGCTCCCCGCCTTGGGCAAAATACATAGACTTGTCTATATTATTATATGGCGGCATATGCCAAAAAATATTGACAATCGAAATTCCATGTGATATTATTATGCCTACGGGGCATTAGCGCAGCTGGGAGCGCACAACACTGGCAGTGTTGGGGTCAGGGGTTCGAATCCCCTATGCTCCACCAAAAAGAAAAGTCGCGAAAGCGACTTTTTCTTTTTGGTGAACTAAGTGTTCCGCTTGCGCGGAACGTGAAGTATACTTGCACAAGTGAAGCGCACTTCGTGCGTGAAGTGTGCCTACGGCACGATAAGGAACACTTAACTTCATGTTTTGCAACAGCAAAACACTTCACTATGCCGAAGGCATAACTTCACATCGGCGTCAGCCGATACTTCACTAAATACCTCAAACCCATACAAAAAGGCTTGCCACACAACCATTTTGAATTATATCCCGCAAGATATATATGATTGAAAAACACGATAAATTATGATATAATATAAAAATAAGGGCGGTGATAGAATGTTTGGCGCAATTTACGGCGATGTGATCGGGTCGTATTACGAGGTTCATTGCACGAAAAATTATGATTTCGAATTTAACAAGGACAGCACGTTTACAGATGACAGTGTATTGATCGCTGCAGTTTCTAAAGCGATTTTGGATAATTCTTCCGATATTTCAAAATGGGGCATTCGCTCGCGCGCAAAAGAATATGCCGCACAGTTTCGCCGATATTACTCGTATCATCCTCACGCCGGATTTGGGAACATGTTTGCGGATTGGGCAAAAAGTCCTTACGAGAAAAACGGTCATAGTTATGGTAACGGAGCATCTATGCGCGTTATTCCTATCGGATATGCTTATTCAACGCTGGAACAAACTCTCCTGCAAGCAAAAGCAAGCTGTATACCGACGCATAATCACAAAGAAGCAATAACAGGCGCACAAGCTGTTGCAACGGCGGTTTTCCTTGCGCGAAACGGAGAAAGCAAAGACTGTATAAGATCTTATTTGAAAAAGAACTTCAAATATGACCTTTCCTCTTCCATATCGAGCATAAGAGATTGTCACGTGTTTGACAGCCGAACATCATATAGCGTTCCGCCTGCAATTATAGCGTTTTTAGAATCATCAGACTATGAAAGTGCAATCCGTACTGCTATTTCTCTTGGCGGAGATGCAGATACACAAGCGTGTATTGCAGGAGGAATAGCCGAAGCGTTTTACAAGGAGATACCCGAACACATAAAGCGTTTTTGTGACTTAAGGATTGATAGCTCTATTAAATCTGTTATAAAAGAATTTCACAAGAAATTTGTGCAACCTTGATTACAAAAAGCAACCCTATCTCACCGCAAATTTCCCCTGTCTTATATCCCGTTTTTCCATTTCTTTTCGGATGGTGTTCATCACGGTTTTCTTGTCCGCGCTCCACAAGGGGGACACCAGATGCGCTTTCGGCGCGTCGCCCGTAATACGATGTACAACGATGTCCTCGGGCAGGCGTTCTATGCAGGCAAAAAGTATTTCTGAATATTCCTCGAACGTTAACGTTGAGAACAAGCCTTTTTTGTAATCCCTGCAAAGATCGGTGCCGCGCAAAACGTGAAGAAGCTGTAATTTTATCCCCTTTGTGCCCGAATCAACGGCGAGTTTGACCGATTCCAGCACGTCGGATAAAGTTTCGTTCGGCAGCCCGATGATAACGTGGGTTACCACCTCTATGCCGATGCGGCTAAGGTTTTCCACCGCCTCGGTATAAACCCTATTCGGGTAGCAACGCCTTATATATTCTGCGCTGCGCTCGTTTGCCGTTTGCAAGCCGAGCTCTACCCAAACAGGTTTTATTTTGTTAAGCTCCGCGAGAAGCTGCAGTATTTCGGGCGGCAAACAGTCGGGGCGTGTCGCAACAGAAAGTGCAACAACGTCGTCGCGCGATATTGCGGCGTAAAAAACCTTTTTTAGATAATCGGCGGGAGCGTACGTGTTTGTATAGCTTTGGAAATATACGATAAACTTGTCGGCTTTCGTCTTTTTTGCAACCAACGCCTTTGCCGCATCGATGCGCGACGATATGTCTCCGTCGGCGCAGGCAAAGTGCGAGCTTCCGTCAAGACAAAAAATACAGCCTCGGGTATCCAGCGTTCCGTCGCGGTTCGGGCAGGTAAGTCCAAGATCGATAGAGAGTTTATAGACCTTCTCCCCGAAGGTCTTTTTTAAATAATC
>JAZTZF010000177.1:0-5095 GCA_045637325.1 Eubacteriales bacterium
TCCTTTATAGGCGAACCCGAGAGAATCGCTATCTCGAGATCGGGCATATACGCGCAGAAGCTTATATCCACCATTTCGGTATTGTGTCCGAGGTCCATGTACTTAACCTCGTTGCAATAACGCAGAACGTAGCTGTTGCCGTCGTGGATACCGTACACCGCGCGCAAAACCTTGGTATCGGTAAGCCAGCTTCTGCCTTTGTTGGCTTGGTAGATACGCCAAACGACCTTTGTTCTGGGATAATCCGAGCGGAGTTTTGCCAAAACCTCGTTATCCAGTCCGCAGTTATCGAGCTTAAAATAGTTACATCCCGTAAGAATGTCCAACGCCTCGCGTATCTTTGATTCGCCCTTGTTTCCGATAGAAACGTTTACGTATTCTATCTTCTCGTCGGTAGTGGAAACGGTTTTTCCGAACAGGTCGAAACTGTAATGGAACACCACGTTGGGCACGCCCTTTTGGAGCTTCTTAACGTCTGCGATCGACAGATTACTGCCGCCGTTGGAACGCATAAGTTCAACCCATACGATGTTGGGATATTTCTTTAGCTCCTCGATAAGTGCGTTCACCTGATCGGGAGTGGTGGCAGACAGGTCTACTGCGCTGACGTTTGCATTCGGCTGGGTGCCCTGTGTTGCCATGGTGTATATAAGGTTGATGTTAGGATAACTGCTTTTTAATGCAGCGAGCTGATTCGATGCAAGGCTGGTGGTGGGGAAGGAGAGGTTTTTGAGCTCGGTTACGTATTTAAGATTTTTCATCAAAATATCATAATCGTAACTGCCGTGCTTGAGCGAAAGCTCGGTGGAGGTGTTTTTGACTGTAGTACTGCCGCCGAGCGGAACCGTAAAAATCACGTCAACGTTCGGATGTGCCGCCATGTATTTAAGAATAGCGTCATAGCAGGTGCTTCCGGTCAGATTCGCCTCCATGAGGTTGGGGTATTTTTCCAAATCCGAAATGGTTGCCTCGGTAACAACCAAAGCAATCTTCTTAACGGCGGCGTTGCCCGTGGGGGCGTTGACGCTTGTGCCGCCGGAGGTGGTGCCGTATCCGAAAATCTCGCGGACCTTCTTGTAGGAATCGGTATATGAATTGTCGCTGTTGTATCTCCAGCCTGTGTTATAGGGCGATGCGCCGATATCCTTCAAAGGCTCGTAGGTTACTACGCAGTCGGGGTGCTGTGTCTTGATCGCTTTCCAATCGTCTGCGGTAAGTCCTGCCTTGTTTCCGGAGTTTACATAGCTGAATAGTTTAAGCGGAAGATTTTTTAACGACGACATATCCTTTACCTTGGTATGACCGAGGTTAAGATATTTAAGAGAGGTGCATTGTGCGAGAGGCGAAATATCCTCCAGCTGACCGCAATGCGCAAGCTCCAAAAACTCCAACTTTTTGCAGTCGGAAAGCGGAGAAATATCAACTACCGAGCACTCGGAAAAAATAGCAATCTCGAGCTCGGGCATGTAGCGTACAAACCCGATGTCGGTAAGCTTTTCGTTGTTGCAAAAGTCGATATATTTAACAGAAGTAAGGTATTTAAGAGCCTCGGCGCTTGCATCGTCTACATTGGTAGCCGCCTTGATTGCGGTTGCGTTTGTCAGCCAGTTGTAGTCTTTTACATAAACGCGCCAAACTATATTTTTTTCGGGATAATCGTCCCTGATTCCTGCCAAAATCTCGTTATCTATTCCGCAACCGTCAAGCGTAAAATCGGTGCAATCGGACATAAGGTCCAAAGCATCGCGTATTGCCTGCTCGCCGTCGTTACCTATGTTTATATTTACAAACTCGGCAGATGTGTCTGCTGTGGTAAGACGTTTGCCGAAAAGATCAAAAGAAAAACTTATATCGGCATTAGGGACGGCGTCTTTTAGTTTTTTTGCGTCCGAGAGCGACAACTTGCTGTTGCCGTCTGCGTCCATGAGCACGATTTTTTCAAGATTAGGGTGCTGAGCCAGCTTTGCGGCATACTCCTCCACCTGATCGGGCTCGATTTTGCTCAGATCAAGTTCCTTGGTATCGGGGTCGATCTCTATACCGTCAAGCGTAAAAGAACACTCGATTGTCATGTCCGGATAAGCATCGCGCAGGGCATTTACCTGCTCGGCAGAAAGATTTGTTGCCGAGAGCTTTACAGAGGTGACGTTGGGAAGATATTTAAGGTTGGCAAGCAGAGTATCGTAATCATAACCGCTTTCTGTCAGGTCAAGTGCCGTAACGTCCGAGCCGAATTCTTGCCCGCCCAAAGAAACGGTGTAAATAACCTCTACGTCGGGGTGTGATTTCATATAATCTGCGATAGCCTGATAACACGTACTGCCCGTAAGGTCAACCTTTTTCAAATTAGGGTAATCGTCAAGCTGTGATATGCTGTCTTCGGTAACCACAAGCGTCAGTTCCGAAACGTTTTCTTTGCTTTGGTCGGCAGAATCGCCGTTGTTGCAACCGGTCAACGGGAAAACAAGCGCAAAAACCAAAAGCAAAACCAAACCTATGCTCTTTTTCATTTATATTTCCTCCGAATTTATAACTACTTTTAGTATTATACTATATTAAATATAAAAATGCAATGCTTTAGCCAAATACCAAAATAATAAAAACAGGCTGTTGCGGTATTCTTGCAACAGCCTTGGTTTTTACAAATTTGCTACCGTTTTATTTTGCGCCGTTGGCAACCAGCTTGTCTATCTCGTCAAGCTCAAACACTTCGCGGACCTTGGCATAGCACTCGGTGTAGCCGCCGCCCTTTTTGTATCTCCAACCGACGCCGTAGGGCGAGGCGTAGGTATCAAACATAGGATCGTAGGTGATCCAGCAATCGGGGAATGCGGCTTTTATTTCTGCCCATTTTGCCTCGGTGTAACCGCCCAATTTGCCGGAATTGACAAAACTGAGCGTTTCCAGATTCAAGCCTTTCAGGGTGATTGCGTTTTTGGTTCTGGTATGACCGATATTAAGATGCTTTAGCCCGTCGCAAGCCGCCAAAGGCGAAACGTCGGTTATATGACCGCACCATGCGATTTCCAAGAACTCCAGCTTTTTGCAGTTCGAGAGGGGAGACAGGTCTACGATGGGAGAACCGGATAGAATTGCTATTTCGAGATCGAGCATAGATGCACAGAAGCTTATATCAACCATTTCGGTATTATGTCCGAGGTCGAGATATTTAACCTCGTTACAATAACTCAATACGTGGCTGTTCTTGTCGTTAATGCCGTAAACGGCGCGCAATACCTTGGTGTCGGTCAACCAGCTTCTGCCCTTATTGGTTTGGTGTACACGCCAGACAACCTTGGTTTCGGGATAATAATCACTGCGTACTCTGTCGAGCACCTCGTTATCAAAACCGCAGTCGTCAAGCAGGAAGTAACTGCAGCCTTTGAGTATATCCAGCGCACTTCTCAGCTCAATTTCGCCCTCGTTGCCGATTTCCTGCTGTACGTATTCGATTCTTTCATCGGTGGTGGAAACTGTTTTTCCAAACAGCTCAAACGTATAATGGAAGGATGCGTGAGGAGCACTCTCCTGCAGTTTTTTTACGTCGTCCTTCGACAGCTTGCTCTTGCCGTCGGCATCCATAAGCTCAACCTTTGAAATGTTAGGGAAGAGACTTAAAATGGTAGCAGCCTCTTCTACTCTGTTGGGCTCCAGATCGGATAGATCTATTTCGGTGATCTCGTTGTTGATTTCGGCTTCGGATAACGATACGGTATAGTTCCATTCCACATCGGGATAGCGCTCTTTCAGATCGGCAAGCTCCTGCGTGGAGAAAGTGGTTTGGGGAAGACTTACCGATTTGAGCATCGGCAGATATGCAAGGTTTTCGTACAGCGTAGCATAATCGCACAATCCGGGATCAAGAACCAAAGACGTTAAAGTATTAGACGCCTGCACCGAACCCATCTGTACGGTATATGTGACCTCTACCTGAGGATGATTTTTGACGTATTCACCGATTGCTTGGTAGCACGTACTTCCCGAGAGGTCCAATTTTTTCAACTCGGTATACTCTTCTAATTGCTGTATATTGTCTTCCGTAACGATGATCGAAAGTTCTTCGATAGAAGATTTTTCTTGTTCTTTGCATCCTGCCAATGCCGTAAATAAAAGCAACAGCAGAGATAACGTGAGTATTATCTTTTGTTTCATTATATCGTTCCTCCGATTGGGAAATTCGATAGAATTATACAATATTCGGCAACAAAAAGCAAGTGCGTTTTTGTTTTTGCAGGCGGTTTTTATCAAAGCCGAGCATTTTGGCGTACAAGATCGCAAATTCGGATGAAGATGTATACAAATCTCCCGATGAAGAATACTAATTCGGGTGATTTTATGACAAAACTCAAAAAGAATATTATCTTCTTCTCCTCGGGCGGCATAGGATACGGAATAATCGAGGTGATCTGGCGCGGACGAACGCATTGGACAATGATCATCGCCGGCGGAATATGTTTCCTGCTGTTCTCGCTGATAGAAGAAAAATGCAAAAAACGCACGCTGATCTACAAAGCATCGCTCTGTTCTTTGTGCGTTACGGCGGTGGAGTTTGTTTTCGGAGTTGTTTTTAATCTTATGCTGAAAATGAATGTTTGGGATTACAGCAACCTGCCGTTTAATGTTTTGGGTCAGATTTGCCTGCTATATACGTTGCTTTGGGGTGTGTTGAGCATGGCGTGCCTGCCGATTGCAAACGTTATAAACCAAAAAATAAAGGCGTAAATGATAGCGGTAATGGGCTTTTTTGACCATTGCGTGTTCGGTTTTTTTATGATATACTGTATCGGCAATATTTTTTGTTTTGAACCGAATGGGATTTTTTGTTGATACATTATGAAAATTCATTTATACGAACACTTTACATATTCAAAACTGTTCCGCTTCACCCTGCCGTCGATAGCGATGATGATATTCACGTCGATATACGGTGTTGTTGACGGCTTTTTCGTTTCTAACTATGTCGGAAAAACGCCTTTTGCGGCTATAAATTTCATTTATCCGTTTTTGATGATACTGGGCGCATTCGGCTTTATGTTCGGTACGGGCGGCAGTGCTCTTATAGCCAAGACTCTTGGCGAGGGCAAACCCGACGAGG
>JAZTZF010000178.1:0-6218 GCA_045637325.1 Eubacteriales bacterium
AGAGGTGGCGATATCCACGCATGCGTTTACGATCGGGATGCACATGGGATATGCAAGTCCAATATCCTCACACGCTAAGATCATTAATCTTCGGCACGCGGAAATAAGGTCGCCGCCCTCGAGGCTACGCGCCAGATAAAACACCGCCGCATCGGGATCGGAGCCGCGAATGGATTTTTGAAAAGCGCTAAGCAGATCGTAATGCTCGTTACCGTCGCGGTCAAATCGGATACCTGAGCGCTGAGCAAGCTGTTTTGCAAGCTCCTCTGACAGCTCGTTTTCTGACGAAAAATAGACATTTTCGAGTGCTCCTATAGCCTTTCTCACATCGCCGCCGCAACCTTTTGCAATAGTCAAAAGTACTTCGTCCGAACAATATTTGGTTTGATTTTCTGTTTGATTGCAGATATCAAACGCGCGCCTTAGGGCAGGTACCATATCTACAGGCTCGACCGGCTTAAACTCGAAAACGCTTGAACGCGAAAGCAATGCGGGATAGAGCGAAAAAAACGGATTTTCGGTAGTGGAGCTTATAAGCGTTACCCTACCGTCTTCTACATATTCCAACAGCGATTGCTGTTGTTTTTTGTTGAAATACTGTATCTCGTCGATATAAAGGATAATACCCTCGTACGCCGTGATAGTATGCGAAAGCGACAGGATATCTTTTATGTCCGAAAGCGAGGCTACCGTTGCATTTATACGGTAAAACTCCTTCCCTGCCGATTTTGCCACTATTTCGGCAACCGTAGTCTTACCTGTACCGGGAGGGCCGTGAAATACGAGCGAAGGGAGATGTCCGCTTTCGATTATACGGCGAAACGGGGCGTTCGGAGCAAGAAGATGCTTTTGTCCTGCTACCTCATCAAAATTGTTCGGGCGTACTTTATCTGCAAGCGGCATTTATTTCACCTCCGATCGATTACTACTTTTTCTTGTTTTTTCCTTTTACTGCAGGCGGATAATAGGTATTATCGCCATCGTTTTCTTTGTCTTCCATATCAAGAATTTCCTGAGTTTCGGGTTTCTTCCTAAAAGAAAACTTAGATTCCTGATTATTGAACAGGCGATAGATATTTGTGCGGTGCATAAATATTACTACACAGCCGACAAAAAGTGCGAAGAACAGCTCGAAAGGATGCTCCATACCGTACGCCATGCGGATAGACGCAGGATAGGTGATCGCCGCGATTATCGACGAAAGCGAAACATATTTTGTGAATACGAGCACGAGTGCAAAAATAACGAAAAGCACCGCGAAGATCATAGGATCGATAATAAGTATCATCGTTGCGGCGGTGAGAACGCCCTTGCCGCCTTTGAAACGGTAATAGACGGGAAAAATGTGGCCGATCATACAGAACGCACCTGCAAGATACGCGCCCATTCTGCCAAGAAGCAGTGAGCCGACAAGCACCGAAAGGATCTGCTTTGCGATATCGCCTATAAGCGTATATACCGCACCGTCCTTGCCGTAGACGCGATGCATGTTTGTTAAACCTGCGTTTCCGCTTCCGAAGCTGCGGATATCCTGTTTGTACTTATATTTGGAAATGATTATTGCCGAATTGAGCGAGCCGAGAAGATAGGCAATAACGGCACAAAGAACCCATGCGGTTATTGCGAGCGCGTTGCTCGCCTCTGCGCTCATATTCGATGCGATGCCGTATATGAACCCGAAAATCTTTTGTTCGGGATCTAACTGAAACAAATATCTCATTATTGGACTCCTTTTGGATTTTCGCCCTTTTGCTTGATTACAAGACGGATAGGCGTACCCGAAAAGTCAAATGCCTCGCGCAGGCAGTTTTCTATATAGCGCTGATACGAAAAATGGAAGAGCTCCGCATCGTTACAGAACAAAACGAAGGTCGGCGGTGTAACACCGGTTTGAGTCATATAATAGATCTTTAACCTTCTTCCTTTATCCGACGGAGGCTGTACACGCGCGGTTACGTCTGCCAAAAAGTCGTTCAAAAGTCCTGTGGTGATACGTCTGTTTGCGTTTTCGTATATCTCGTTTATAAGGGGATAAAGTTTTTCGACACGCTGACCTGTTTTTGCCGAAACGAATGCAACGGGAGCGTAGCGCATATATCCCAGTGCGGTATAAACGTCTTTTTTGAAATTATTCACCGTAGAATTGTCTTTTTCGAGAGAATCCCACTTGTTAATAACAATTATGCTTGCCTTACCTGCATTATGCGCCAAGCCTGCTATACGTTCGTCCTGTGCGGTAACGCCCTCGTTAGCGTCGACCATAACAAGGCAGACGCTTGATTTCTCGACTGCGGCATTGGCACGGATAACCGAATATTTCTCGATCCTGTCCTCTACCTTTGCGCTACGGCGGATACCTGCGGTATCGACGAAAATATATTTGCCGTACTTATTCTCTACAAAGCTGTCGATAGCATCGCGGGTGGTTCCCGCAATGTCCGAAACGATAGCCCTCTCCTCGCCCGTAATGCGGTTGATTATCGAGCTTTTGCCTGCGTTCGGTTTGCCTATGACGGCAACACGAATCGAACCCTCCTGTTCGGTATCCGATTCATCATCGGGAAGATAGGAAACGACACAGTCGAGTACATCGCCCGTACCAGTACCGTGAACCGAAGAAACCGGGATAACGTCATCGAACCCAAGCTCGTAAAACTCATAAAAACCGACAGGAACCTCGCCTACCGTATCTACCTTATTTACCGAAACGATAACGGGTTTGCGGCTCTTTTTGAGCATAGAGGCTATTTCCCTATCGGCGGCGGTAACGCCGACGGAAAGCTCTGTCATAAATATTATTACATCGGCACTGCCTATGGCTATAAGTGCCTGTTCGCGCATTTGGCGAAGCAAGGTGTTCTCGGTAGTCGGTTCTATACCGCCAGTATCGATAAACAGCATTTGTCTGCCGTTCCACTCGACGTCGCAATAGATTCTGTCGCGTGTTACTCCGGGGGTATCCTCGACTATCGAAATACGTTCGCCCGCTATTTTATTGAAAAAGGTGCTCTTGCCGACATTAGGTCTGCCGACAACCGCAACTGTGCATTTCGACATTATTTATCAGTCCTTTCGCTTTAATCCTGTCATCGCTTCGCACAAAGCACAGCCTCCGCTTGAGGTGACTGTCACGGCGACTCCGAGTGCATCCGAAACATCGGCAAGCGATGTATTATCCAAGAAAAGATCGCCATCTGCACGGAGCATATTCTCGCTTATAAGCAATTCCTCGCCAAGGTCATGACCTTTTAGCTGTGCGATAATATCACCGCCTGTTACCAACCCGCTTACCGTAACCTGACCTCCGAAAAAGTCGTTACGAACAGCGAACACGTTTACCGTCAGTTTATCATACCTTTTCATTGCCGTTTCGGCAAGTTCGGTAATAAATCCGCTTGCGGCGGTGCCGGTTGCGATGGTTACCTTTCTATTATACTCCATTTCAGGCAGATTTTCAAGACATTCATAAAATTCAACGCTGTCACTGCGTATCATACCCACGCCGTTTTCCAACTGAGGATATCCCTCGTAGAAATCCTCATCGGGCAGTTCTCTTTCGGCAAGCAAATAAAACTCGTCCGAGGGATAAATTAACCTTCTGCCACACGTATCAAGAGATTTTTCGCCGTAGCGTTCTGCTATTGTTATTACCGCCTCTGCCGATGCTTTATCAAAAGGTTTTAGAGGATACAAGCCCTCTCTATGACCTGTTAAACCGCATGGCACCAACGCTATACTGTCGATATTTTCAAGTGATGTGAGGTCTGAAAGCGAGCGTTCGAGCGCGACGCCGTCATTGATCCCCTTGCAGAGAACAAGCTGAGCGTTTATGGTTATGCCTGCATCATCGAGTTTTTTGATATATCTCAAGCAATCGCCTGCAAAGCGGTTGCGCATCATTTTCACACGTAATTCGGGGTCGGTGGTATGAACCGAAATATTAATGGGAGATATACGCATTTTTATAATGCGGTCTATATCCGAATCTTTTAGGTTTGTAAGGGTGACGTAGTTCCCCTGCAGGAATGAAAGGCGCTCGTCATCATCCTTGAAATAGATAGTTTCGCGCATGCCTTTGGGGTTTTGATCAATAAAACAAAAAATACAGTTATTACGGCAACGCTTTTTTTCGTCCATAAGATAGGTTGCAAACTCAAGTCCGATATCATCGTATTCCGGCTTGTTTATATGAAACGATATACGTTCTCCTGCCCTGTCTGCCTCTATCCTCAGCGAAGAATCCATAATATAAAAGCGGTAATCCAAAACGTCGTTTATAATATTTTGGTTTATCGTCAAAATCACGTCGTCGGCACGCAGACCTGCTTTTGCGGCATACGATCCCTGTTCGACAGAAACGATTTTTACCATTTCTAAACCCCCGTATGTTGTTGCTTATAATTACAAAAAAGCGTGTTGCATGGATAGCAACACGCTATTTCGCTTAGTCTTCTTTATCCTTGACCTGAAGAACTACTTTTCCGCCGTAGCTACCGCAGCTCTTGCAAACACGGTGAGAAAGTATATACTCGCCGCACTTGGGGCACTTGGTCATTCCGGGGAGGTCGAGTTTCCAAACAGAAGAACGTCTCTTGTCTCTTCTTGCCTTGGATACTTTTCTCTTAGGTACAGCCATCGTTGGAATCCTCCTTGATAGTTATATATTTTTATTTTTCTTCATTTTCATCGCTGAAGTAACCCTTCAGCACGTCCCAGCGTGCATCGCGCTCGCCCATGTCGCAACTGCATTTTGCAACGTTTAGGTCGCAACCGCACTTAGGGCAAAGCCCTTTGCAATCATCCCTGCACAAAAAACGTGTAGGAAGCTCAAGTATGAGCGCAGAACGAACGATATCCTCGATATCTATCGCAAAATCCTGCATAAGGATAAATTCATCCTCGTCCTCGTTTGCCAATTTATCGGTTATTTTTGCCTCGAGCAATATTGGCTCGGTATACCGAAACGGCTTTCCGCAACGGGCACAGACAACGTCTAAACTCGGCTCTACCTTACCCGAAAGCAGTATAAGCCCCGAATGGTTGGTTATCTCGCCGAAAGCGTTTGAACTTCCGGAAACAGACTCGTCTATAAAATCACAATTTTCGATATTGAGCGAAAATTCCAATCTCGACAAGCTGCCGTCGAGGAGTTTTTTTAAATCCAGCATGGGTTTGCTCCTTCTGCAAATACGCACAAAAGCGCACTGTTCATTATATATTTTTACTTTTGGTTTGTCAATAGTTTTCCCTAAAAATATCGATATTTTCGGTAACCACAAGCAAAAAACGTTGAAAGAAAGTCTTTTTTATGTTAGTATAACTTTAGAACACTCGATGCATAATAGCATCGAGGTGAAATTATCATGATGAATTTGAACAAAATGATAGCAAAGAACAAGAAGTGTGCCTGTGCAGCGATGATCATGATCGGCGCCATTGCAGGATGGGCAACAGCCAAGCTGATGATCACTCATTGCTGCTGTGCCGAGTCGTTTGCACACAAAGCGAAAAAGGCTATCAAGTGTGTTGAGGAGAAAATGATGCCCTAACGCTTAGGCGTTTATTGGGCAGTTATCGACGAAAGTGGGCGGCAGATATATCTGCCTCGCCACGTGATTGGAGTGTTACATATGAGTTATTTGGGCAGTAGGCTCGAAGCCGTAGCCGAGCTGATCTCGGATTGCGAAAACAACGTTCTTTTTGCCGACATCGGCAGTGACCACGCTTTTTTGGCGATTGAGATTATAAAACGCGGTATAGCAAAAAATGCGCTTGCCGCCGATATAAACGAAATGCCGCTGTTAAAAGGAAAAGAAAACGCCGAATCCGAAATGACAGACATAGAGTTTGTACTCTCCGACGGGTTTGACGAATTGGAGGACAAAAACATAACCTCCGCCGCAATATGCGGCATGGGCGGTGAGCTTATTGCAAAAATACTGCAAAGAAGCCAAACCGCGCGCAAGGCACTGCTTGCACTGCAACCGATGTCGGCGCAGGAGGAACTGAGAAAATACCTATGGGAAAACGGATTTTCGATACACAAAGAGCTATTTGTCTTCGAAGCTGATAAGCCCTACACCGTAATGCAGGTTACCTACACCGATACAAACACCGAATATTCCTACCTTGACCTATATTTGGGCAAAGAACGTCCAAATACGCCCGAATTTGCAAAATACTGCAACAAGGTATGCGAATCGGCAAAAAAACGGCGC
>JAZTZF010000179.1:0-9550 GCA_045637325.1 Eubacteriales bacterium
TATATGCTTGTCGCGCAGGCGGCATATGCGGCAGAGAAATTTGTAGGTCAGACGGTAGAAAAAGAGCGTATAGATTCAATTTACCGCGAAATCTTTGCCGAAAAGCAGAACATCGTTCTCGTAGGCATGCCGGGTAGCGGCAAAACCTCTACGGGAAAGATAATTGCCCAACGCCTCGGCGCAGAATTTATAGATACCGACGGGGAAATTTACAAGAAAACAGGCAAAAGTCCCCAAGAGATAATTACCGAATCGGGAGAAAAGTATTTCCGCGATATCGAATCCGAGGTTATACTCGAAATCTCGGCGCTTCAGGGCAAGGTCATAGCAACAGGCGGCGGCGCGGTTATACGCAAAGAAAATACAGATCTTCTGCGTCAAAACGGTCGTATATATTTTCTCGATCGCAATATTGACGATATAAAAATCGGCAACAACAGACCGCTTTCGTCAAACAGAAACGAGCTTGAGAAAAGATATAACGAGCGTTATCCAATCTATTTGTCCTGCTGTGACTGCAGGATCGAGTGCGTTGACGGCAAGCAATTGAACGCAGAAACGATTTTGGAGGATATAAATCATGAAAATTCTCGTAATTAACGGCCCGAATATAAATATGCTCGGCATCCGCGAGCCGTCGGTTTACGGAAATTCTACATATAACGATCTTTGCGAGCTGATAATTTCGCATTCTTCCGAAAAGGGTTACGAAGTCGAGCTTTTTCAGTCAAATCACGAGGGAGATATCGTCGATAAAATCCAAAACGCATACGGCAATACCGACGCAATAGTTATAAATCCTGCTGCGTATACGCATACCAGCGTAGCAATACTCGACGCATTAAAAGCGGTTGATATTCCTGCCGTTGAGGTACATATTTCGGATATTTCCAAACGCGAGTCTTTCCGTCAGATAAGCTATGTGCGCGAGTACTGCAAAAAAACGATTAGCGGACACGGATTCGACGGATATATCGAGGCTATCGAGTTTTTGCTGGGGGAATAATCAATGAAGGTCAGAATAACCCCCTCAAAAGCGGTTGGAACTGTTACCGCGCCCCCATCAAAAAGCCTTGCGCACCGCGCTCTTATCTGCGGGGCTCTGTCAGCACAAAGCACAATCGAAAATGTCGCTTTTTCCAATGATATATCGGCAACTCTCGGTTGTTTGAAAGCATTGGGCGCAAGGGTAGAAACAAACCAAAATGCCGTCACTTTGGGCGGTATGGACTTGTTAAAAAATTCTTCGGATGTAGTCTTGGATTGCAACGAAAGCGGCAGTACACTGCGTTTTCTTTTGCCTTTGTGCTTGATTTCGGGCAGAAAGGTTACATTCAAAGGCTCAAGCCGTCTTTTTGAGCGTCCCCTTTCGGTATACGAAACCATCTGTGCAGAGCAGGGCATATCGTTTCAAAAGGATAAAGATTCGCTGACCGTATGCGGTACTCTCAAAAGCGGTAATTACAGGATCCCCGGTGATATATCAAGCCAGTTTATTACGGGTTTGCTGTATACTTTGCCGCTTCTTGACGGTATCAGTATTTTAGAGATAATAGGCAGATTAGAGAGCGCGCCCTATATCGATCTTACTCTTGGTGTATTAAAAGAGTTCGGGATAAGGATCGCCCGCGCCGACAACCGTTTTATAATATATGGCAATCAAACCTATCAAAACCGCAAATATACCGTCGAGGGCGATTGTTCCAACGCGGCATTCCTTCAGGCGCTTGACTGCTTGGGCGGCAATGTAAAGGTAGAGGGCATTCTCCCCGACACAAAACAGGGCGACCGTGTTTATACAGATATTTTTAATGCTCTTAACAACGGTAAGAAGGATTTCGATCTTTCGGATTGTCCCGACTTGGCACCCGTACTTTTTGCCGTCGCATCGGCAAAAGGCGGCGCAAAGTTCACGGGAACGGCAAGGCTCAGAATAAAAGAAAGCGACAGAGCTTCGGCCATGGCAGAGGAGCTGTCAAAGTTCGGTATTCCCGTCGAGGTTGGCGAAAACCGCGTGATCATCGGGGAAGCAGTCTTAAAAACCCCCGAAAAAGAACTGTACGGCCACAACGACCACCGAATAGTCATGGCACTTGCCGTTTTGTCTACCGTAACCGGCGGCGTAATATCAGGCGCAGAGGCGGTTGCAAAAAGCTATCCCGATTTCTTTGATGTGTTAAAAACTCTAAATATAGGAACAGAAATTTATGACACTTGATAAATCAAAAAAAATATTAATAGTCGGCCTCGGTCTGTTGGGCGGAAGTTATGCCCAATCGCTTACGCGACAAGGATATCAGGTAACCGCAATTACGCGCAAGCAATCGACAATAGACTATGCCATAGAACACGGTTTAATCAAAAAAGGCTCTGCGTTTGTCGATGCAGAACTTATTGCCGAAGCCGATATTATTGTGTTCGCGCTTTATCCGCATGTTTTTGTAGAATGGATAAAGGAAAACGGACATTTAATAAAACCAAAAACGGTGATTACCGATGTAACGGGTGTAAAAAGCGGTATCGTTTATGAAATACAGTCGCTGCTTCCGCAGGGTGTGGAGTTTATTGCCGCGCACCCCATGGCAGGTAAAGAAACTGCAGGTGTCGAGCACGCCGACGAAACTATATTCCGCAACGCGAACTATATTATAGTTCCTACCGAGAATAATTCGCTGGACACCGTCGAGCTTTGCGGCGATCTCGGAGAAACGCTCGGTTTCCGTGAAATATCGGTACTCACTCCGCAAAAACACGACCAAATGATCGCCTTTCTTTCGCAGTTAACGCACTGTATAGCGGTGTCGCTTATGTGCGCCTGCGATGAGCCCGATCTCGAGCGTTACACGGGCGACTCATTCAGAGATCTTACCCGTATAGCCAATATAAACGACGAAATGTGGAGCGAACTCTTTTTGGCAAACCGCGACGCACTTTTGGCGGAAATGGATAAATACAGAAATTCTTTCGAAAACCTATATCGCACCATAAAAGACGGCGACAGGGAAGAGATGCGCAGCATGATGCGCCTTTCTACCGAACGCAGACAAAAATTCGATAAAAGGAAAAAACTGTAAAAGCGTTTAACCAGGCTCTAATATAAAGAGGTACTTACCATGAACATGCAATTCTACCGCAAACTTCCGATTCCCCAGCAGGTCAAGCAGGATTACCCTGTTTCTCCCGAGATGGAAGAGATAAAAAAACAACGCGATGCCGAGATTCAGGCAATATTCAAAGGCGAATCGGATAAATTTATACTTATCATCGGTCCCTGCTCGGCAGACCACCGCGAGCCTGTGTTGGAATATATCTCGCGTTTGAGAAAGGTGCAGGATCAGGTTTCCGATAAGATTTTTATAATACCGCGTATCTACACAAATAAACCCAGAACAACGGGCGAGGGATACAAGGGAATGCTTCATCAACCCGATCCCGACGAAAAACCGGATATGTACAAGGGCATCGTTGCTATCCGCGAGCTTCATATGAGCGCATTAAAGGACTACGGATTCACATGCGCCGATGAAATGCTCTATCCCGAAAACCACCGTTATCTTTCGGATCTGCTTGCCTATGTCGCAATAGGTGCGCGCTCGGTCGAGAATCAGCAACACCGTTTGACCGCAAGCGGACTTGATGTACCCGTGGGTATGAAAAATCCCACAGGCGGCGATCTGAATGTAATGATGAACGCTATCCATGCCGCACAGGCAAGCCATACCTTCCTTTACCGCGGCTGGGAGGTAAAGAGTGCAGGCAACCCCTATGCACACGCCATTTTGCGCGGATATCTTGATTTTGCGGGCAAGAGCGTGTCGAACTATCATTACGAGGACCTGCTCAAACTGCACGAACTTTATTCGGCTTCGGGCCTTTCCAACCCCTCTGTTGTTGTAGATACCAATCATAATAATTCTGGCAAGCGTTATCTGGAACAGGTGCGTATTGCAAACGAGATCGTCACCAGCAGAGCGCAAAACGGCGATATCAGAAAGCTCGTAAAAGGACTTATGATCGAAAGTTATATCGAGGACGGTGCTCAAAAGATAGGCGAGCATGTATTCGGAAAATCTATCACCGACCCCTGCCTCGGCTGGGAAAAGACCGAGAATCTTATACTCCGACTTGCAGATAAACTATAATTAACGAGGGATTTTAATTATGAAATGCAGTTTTGCGAAAATGTCTACAAAGGGAACATTCGAGGCATATTGGCCGTACGGCACCGACCTTTACGGGCGTTTTATATATCTCGAATCGGATCAAGACAAGGTCTTGATCGCCGCATTCGACTTTAACGGAACATTCCCCAAGGAGGCAGACCGCTGGAGAAAAGAGGTTGCCAAGCGTACCGGCATACCCGAAAAATCGGTCTGGTATCACGAACTGCAGATCCACGCGGCACCGCTTTATGAGGAAATAAGCGAATCGGCAATGGATGCCCTTATCGACCGCTCTGTTGAAACGGTTAAGGATATGATCTCGCGCGCAGAGGAATGCGAGGTCTATGCCGCCGAGTGCGATATGGGAACCAACTATTCCTTCAATCGCGAACAGTATATCGAGGGTTTGGGCGGTGTTACCGTTTGGCGCGGTATACAGTTTGACGAATCGGGTAAACCCTTTACCCAAAACCCCGATATAATGCTTCTTCGCGGATATAAACCCGACCTGCCCGTGTTTGATCACCCCATTTATTTTGATAATACCGTTGACCAAATGGCATACCTTTTTATGTTCAAGAACGCAAAAGGCGAAACCTTGGGTACGGTGTCACGCTTTGCCGCCCATCCCGATGTCGGTGTACTTTTTGAACACAGCGAAAACCCCGACAGACTAAAAGAATACCGATTTAATTACGATTGGACGGGTTATCTAAGCGACGATATGGAAGCCGAATACGGCGGTATCGGCATGTATATCAACGGTCCCTGCGGCGACCTTGCGACAAAAAAGGATTGCGTTAATAAAGGCACCTATGAAGCATCCGATAACGAATGCAAACGCCTTGCCAAATCCATCGGCGACGAGATAAGAAAGCAGTTTGCGGAAAAAGCTCATAAGCTCGATACCTCAAAGGTCTTCAGAACCGAATCGTTTGATATAACGATCCCTATGAAAGAGGATTTTCCTCACAATTTTGATAATTTAGAGGATTTCCGTCAAAGAGGCAGAGAACACAACAAACTGCTTCAACAAGCCATTGCGGAAGGGAAAACACCCACCGAAATCAAACGCCTGGTCGATGACGATTGGCGTCTGCCTCATATCGCGTTTATGTGTCACGGCAAGGAACTAAGCTTTACCGCCGATGAGATCGCAAAACATGAGGTTACCGTGCATATTCCCGTGCTTCGCTTCTGCGGATATCTTTTTGTCGGCGTAATGGGCGAAAGCCTTGTTGATATGACAATCTGGATGCGCTCGCGCTTTACGGGCACAAAAACCATAACGGTCGATCAGGTCGGCGGATATTATAACTATATCGCCACTCCGCGCTCGATGACATTAGGGGGATATACCTATTGGTCAAGCTGGGTGAGCCGCGATGCCGTGCCGATTTTCAAAACAAAACTTGCCCAAAAACTCGATGAATTTCTAAAAGACGAATAATATCAAAAAAGACGGTTCCGTATTTTGATCGGAACCGTCTTTTGCTGTATTGTTTAATTTAGTACGGAATTATCTGTCCGCAGTGCCCTCTCCGTAAATAAATCCGGGCATAACGCGGAGCTTAAATCGGTTTAGCTCGTGCTTGCGGTCGATAAGTGCTTTTGTATCCATATCGTCGATCTCGCCTGTGCGGATATATCTGTCCAAAACCGCGTAGGTGAATCCCAAATTATCCTCATCGGTTTTCGAGGTCAAACCGTCGGACGGAACCTTTTCAACCAAGTCATAGGGGAGATTTAATACCTTCCCGATTTGCTTGACTTCTTGCACCGTCAAACAGCACAGCGGACTGAAATCGCCTGCCGCATCGCCGTATCTTGTAGAATAACCAACCCAGTCCTCGCTAAGATTACAGGTGTTTGCAACTCTGCCGTTACAGCTCTGCGAAACGGCATATACCGCCGCCATTCGCAATCTTGGTGCAAGGTTGATTCGCGTCTGCTCGCTTATGTTCATCTCGTCTGGGAATGCTTTCAAAATACCGTTATAGGCATCGGCAATGTTTATAATATGGTATTTTATACCCAGATGCTCGACCAACTTATAAGAATCGCTTATGTCGGCTTGCTCTCCGTTCGGCATCAATACGCCTATAACTCTGTCCTTGCCGAGCGCCTCAACGCACAAAGCCGCAACAATGCTCGAATCCTTGCCGCCCGAAACAGCGACTACGGCATTACAGCCTTTTCCGTTCTCATCGAAAAAATTGCGTATCCATTCAACACAATCATTTTTTACTTTTACAGCATCAAACATAAAAAAACCTCTGTTATATAACCTTTATTTGACAGCTTTTCATGGTTTCTATAGCACAACCATGCTTTTCGGGGGTAACGCCTGCACAGCAATTTTCTATAACCGATATCTCTGCTTCGGGGAAGTTTGCTTTCAGTATCAAGGCGTTTGAGATAACACATATGTCGGTACATATTCCTATAAGCGTTATCTTTATATCGCTGCCGTACTTTTCTTTAATAATTTCGGGTAATTTTACCGAACCGAAGGTGGGCTTTTCGATAAATTCAAACCTTTTGTTTTCCAATGCAAGCAATATATTTTTATCCAATTTATGTCCGTCGGTGCCTTTAATACAGTGGGGAATCGGCAGATTTTCCCCCTCGGAGGTGTTCATATAATCGTCCGAGTGTGTATCCAGCGTGACGAAAATATCACCGTCAAATTGCTTTATATATTCACATACCTGCGGAACAATGGCAATTGCCTCTTTAGTGCCGAGTGCACCGTCAACAAAATCCTTTTGCATATCAACAACTACAAGAATATCGTGCATAACCTTAACCTCCATTTTTTTAAGTATATCAAATATGTTATAACTTTTCAATTATTATTACAAAAATAGTCGGTTTTATTGACAAAATTTTGCGGGTGTGGTACTATCAAAAGGAAATAAAAAAAGGAGATTGTTATGAAAAGAGCATTAGCAATAATCATAACCCTACTACTAATGGCAACAGCAATAGCACCGTTAGGCATGACAGCGTTGGCGGCGAATAAAGCGCCGACCGTAATCCCTGCAATTAGGGAATGGAAAGGAGACAGCGGCAGCTTTACGCCCGATGCCGATACGGTTTTGGCAAATATTAGCGGCTCGCCTGCTGTCGAAAAAGTATCAAACTTTTTCAAAGAAATGCTCGGGTTGGAACTCGAGATAACAAACGAAAACAACGACGGCAAAAAGATAGTATTTATCAAGGATACTTCTCTTGAGAGCGAGGTCGGCAAAGAGGGTTATACTCTTACCGCTACCACAGAGAAAATAGAGATCAAGGCGGCTACCGACACAGGTCTTCTTTACGGCGGTATAACCGTTGTACAGAGTGTATCCGCCGATGGTAAATTCCCCTGCGGTACTGCCGTTGACTATCCTTCATATGAAGTAAGATCGGGCATGCTCGATGTCGGCAGAGCATGGATTCCGCTCGACTATGTAGAAGAAATCACCCGTTATATGGCGTATTTCAAGATGAACGAAATACATCTGCACATCAATGATGACGGCGTTAACGGATATTCGGGTTTCCGTCTCGAGAGCAATGTTAAAGGTTTGGCATCTGAGGACGGCTATTACACCAAGGATGAATACCGCGCATATCAGAAAAAAATGCTTGAATACGGTGTTACGGTAATCACCGAAATAGATACACCTTTCCACTCGAGCTGTTATGCAAAGGCAGAGAATCCTCCTCCTTTTCTTCCCAACAACTACCGTTGTCTGGATATCAGCAAGCCCGAAACTATCACATTCGTAAAGAACCTTCTGGCTGAATACATGACAGGCGATGACCCCGTTTTTGTAAATAAGGTGGTCCATATCGGTACCGATGAATATCCCAGAGAATACGCAGAACAAATGCGTGCATATACCGATACTCTTATAGACTATGTAAACTCTCTCGGCTATACCCCTCGCTTCTGGGGCGGTCTCGGACCTAACGGTTTCAAGGGAACAACACCTATTTCCGAGAATGCTCAGATGAACTTCTGGGATCTTAACATTTCGGGTCTCAAAGAAACGCTTGCAAGTAATTACGATATCATAAATACCGTAAACAACACCCTTTATGTAGTTCCTACAACCAACTACAATTTCCCCGATTATTTTGATCTTGAAAGACTCTATACCTACTGGCAGGTTAACTTCTTCGATGTTGTCGGCAAAAACAAAATGGACGCTGACGACGAAAGACTGTTGGGTGCCAGCTTCGCGCTTTGGAACGACCTGCATACCAGCTATAACGGCGTTACAAGGTTCGATATTTTCGACAGACTCAGAGGTATGACCTGCCTTATAGCCGAGAAGACCTGGCTCGGAGAAGCAACCAAGAAAATAAAAGCGGCGAATTTCCTCGACAGATACGAAAAACTCTCGCCCCGTGCAGGCGATGCCGACCCCGGCAGACACTCTGTACCTGCCGAGGGTTTGTCGGTGGATTTTGAGGACGGTGTTCCCGAATACGCTACCATGAACGGCGGAAGCATCAAGGACGGCGCATTTGTCCTTGACGGAACCTCCTATCTGTCGCTCACACCTAATGCAGTCGGCTTCCCGAACTCGCTCGAGTTTGATATTTATCTTGAGGAAGCAACAACAGCGCCGCTGTTCGCAGGCGATGGGGTAGAGATATTGGCAGACGCAGACGGCAAAGGCAATTTCGGATTCAAGACCGAATTTTATACCTTTACTTATAACTACAAGCTCCCGATAGGCGAAAAGATAACGATACGACTCAGCAGCGATACAGCAACCACTGTTCTTACCGTTAACGGCAGAACCTATAACCCCAATAATGCGCGTAACCCCAACGGTACTAAATTATCCACACTTACCATACCGCTTTCCGAGATAGGTAAAGGTGTTAAAGGTTATATTGACAATATCAAGGTTATCTCCGAAGTCTTTGTAGGTCTGACCGAAGAACCCGAGGAATCAAAACCTACGGATGAATCGCAGCCTGCAGACGAATCGCAACCTGCAGAGCAATCGCAACCTGTAGACGAATCGAACACTTCCGATGTTTCGGATGACACCTCGTCAAACGAAAATAAGGGTTCAAATGTTTGGAAGATAGTCCTCTCTGCATTGGGCGTAACCGCAGTCGCAGGTGCAGTAACCGCCATTATCAAGAAAAAAGGTAAAAAGAAATGATAGAAAATATCAAAGCGACGGTTTCCGAAACGGTCACCGAATCAAATACCGCGCTGGCTGTAGGAAGCGGAAGCTTGAAAGTGTATGCAACACCCGCTATGCTTGCGCTTATGGAAAAGGCGGCGTGCGAGGCATTGACATCGGTACTCGGCGAGGGAGAAACCACGGTAGGTACGCTTTTGAATGTTAAACACCTCTCCGCTACTCCTG
>JAZTZF010000180.1:0-1961 GCA_045637325.1 Eubacteriales bacterium
AATATTACTATTTCATCAAAATATCGAGGCTGCCGTAAGCGCAATTCTTACGGTAGCCTCTTTTTTGTATCTCAACTACTTTTCACGGCTGAATCTGCCATTTTGCTTATTTATTTCATATTTATTTTCCCGTTTTCTTACAAAAAATTAACAAATGAGAAACATTTCGAGAGGTTTACTATTGCTTTTTAATTTTATATATGTTATAAATAATTATATAAATATATAATTTAATCTTCACATTAGATTCGTTAGATTCGGAGTATATATGGAACTCGGATTAAAAAACAAAAAAGTCTTGGTCGTCGGTGCAAGCAAAGGTATCGGCAGAGGTATTGTTTGCGGATTTGCAAATGAAGGTGCAAACATTGTTGCCGTTGCCAGATCCGAAGATTTGTTGAAAGAAGTTGCCAATGAGGCAATATCGTTGGGCGCGGCGTCCTTCGCCTACGAGGTGATGGACATAATGGAATGCGACACAAGCGTTTTTGCCGATCAGTTATTGGAAAAATACGGAGTGTTCGACGTTGTTATACATAACGTCGGCGGTTCGTTAATCAGCCGAAACCATTTGGGCGGTGCCGAGGATTGGAACTACGCGCTTAAGTTTAATGCCGTTGCTTCTATCGATATGAACAGCCGCTTGATACCTCCGATGGTCGAGCGCGGTTACGGACGGGTTATACATATTTCTTCCATTTCTGCAATAATGCTTCGAGGGAATCCGCTTTATGCATCGGCAAAGGCATTTTTGAACGCTTATGTTACCACTGTCGGCAGACAGTTGGCTCCTACCGGTGTAGTTTTGTGCTCGGTTATGCCGGGTGCGGTTGCGTTTGAGGACAGCTATTGGGACAAGGCGGTAAAAGCAGGCGAACCCAAAGTCAATGACTTTTTAAGGCATCACCAAGCCGTTAACCGATTCGGAACCCCCGAGGAAATTGCAAACGCCGTACTGTTTATGGCGAGTGACAAATCAACTTTTATGCAGGCAACCAATATTCCCGTTGACGGCGCAAATATGTAGAGGTGACGCATGAAAAGAGTTTTTGATTTTACAGTTAGCCTTATAGGCTTGATAATACTTTCACCCGTTTTCCTTATCCTTGCACTTATGATAGTTATCGATTCGCGCGGCGGAGTCTTTTTCCGCGGAGTGCGTGTCGGACAGCACGGCAAGGATTTTCGCATTTTTAAGTTTCGCAGTATGCGCCCCGATTGCGAAGGCAAGGGTAAATGGAACGTCGGAAACAACGACGACAGAATCACGCGCGTAGGTCATTTTCTGCGTAATACAAAACTGGACGAGCTTCCCCAGCTCATCAATGTTCTTAAGGGCGACATGAGTTTGGTAGGTCCGCGCCCCGAGCTGAGGGTATACGTCGATATGTATACCGAGCGCGAGATGCCGATACTTGATTTGAAACCCGGTGTTACCGACTGGGCTTCTATGACTAACTTCGAACAGTTCAAGGGATTTACCGAGGCTTTGGACCCCGATGAATATTACCTGAAAATGGTTCGTCCGTTAAAGCTCGAGCTTCAGCTTTATTACCGCAACAACAACAGCTTTTTGGGTGATATAAAGTGTCTTTTCTGGACTGTATACAAGGTGATTACACGTTCACAAAAATTGCCCGAAGATGTTCAGAAGATTGTTGATAAGAAAAAGCAAGAAATCAACGGTTAAAAATACCCGCGTTCTTTTTACCATTGTCACAGCAAGTGCCACAAGAAAAGTTCAAGCACCAGAACATGAGATTAAACCGAAAATGTCTCCTTCAACTACCCAATGGATGCAATTAATTAATAACACACCCATCTTCCTTTTTTATTGATCTTCTTATCGGCTTATCGGCGTTCAAACAAAATAATTACGTGAGGATTAATTATGAACAGTAAAGATTTGGCGTGGCTGATCAGACGCCACGGAATAGAAATGACACATCTTTCGGGCGGTA
>JAZTZF010000181.1:0-10669 GCA_045637325.1 Eubacteriales bacterium
AGCAAAAGGCGCGCAAGACCTACGATAACATTCTTCGCTTCTGCGATGACCGCGATGTTGCCGACCCCATAAAATTCCTGCGGGAACGGGAAATCGTTCACTTCCAACGCTTCGGCGACGCACTCCGTATCGTTCAGGATAACTTGGATTATAAGAACTTTTACGCCTATAACCCGAGTTTTGATAAGAGATAAACCGAATAACGGCATAGCAAAAGGGGCTTTTTGTAAAAAGCCCCTTTTGAGATCCTCAAAACCTTTGTGAAGAATCATATAGAAACAAATCAATTGTCCGAATTTGATTTTTCGGTTCCTTTTTGAAGTATTTGCAAGTATTCTTCGAACACAAAGCGTTTGTATCTTTTTTTCTTAGGCGTTTGGTCATAAAGTATGCCCAAGTTGCAAAAAACTTCTACCATCGTATTCGCTGTAGGCAAGGATATGCCCAACGTTTCCGAAATTTCTTTTTTTGTTATAATAGGTCTTTCAAAAAGCAAGTTCAACAACATCGTATAATTATTGTTGCTCTTATAGTTTTGCAAAAGTATTTCAGAATACTTATTTTGCAGACCAATAATATTCTTTGCAGATTCCGTTGCTTCATCTGATACATACGCAACGCCCTTCAAGAAAAACTTAATCCAACTTTCCCAATCGCCTTTTGTTCTAACTGCCATTAAACGGTCATAATATTCCATTCTATTTTGCTTGAAATAATAACTAATATACAATAATGGTTTAGTTAATATTTCTTGCTGACACAACCAAAAAGTTATCAACAATCTTCCCATACGTCCATTTCCGTCTAAAAATGGGTGTATGGTTTCAAACTGTGCATGAATCAAAGCAATTTTAATTAATGCGGGAATGTCGTCATCTTCGTACATGTAATTTTCAAGTTCTGCCATTGCCTTTTCCATTTCTTCAACAGTGGGCGGAACGAATGTTGCCGTTTCTAATGTACAGCCTTGATGACCTATCCAGTTTTGCGATTTTCTAAATTCTCCCGGACTCTTATTTGATCCTCTAACATCCCGAAGGAGAATCTTGTGTATATTTCTAATTAATCTTAAACTTAGTGGCAATGTATTAAGTGCTTGCAAGCCCCAATTTATAGCATTGACATAGTTTACTACTTCGCTAACGTCGTTAAAAGTTTTATCATCCGATTCACTTGTGGGTGCATTTAACACATCCACAAGAGATGCTTGAGTTCCCTCGATTTGCGCACTTAACACAGCTTCTTTTTTTACATACATAGCAACAAACAAATCAGGATTCGGCAGAATTTGTGTTATTCCGTCCAATTTACCCAATTTGCGATCTGCATTTGAAAGCAATTTATGCATTTCCAAATCTATTGTAATAGGTGGATTTGGGGGTAGTTTATTTGGTATAAATGATGCATATCCACGTGTATTATTCACCATGACACCCGCTCTATTGGATTCTAATTTCATATTTCCACTCCTATTCTATGTTTTAACTAAAAAAATATGCGGTTTTTTTATTAAAATCAAAAAGTATTTTTCGCAACTAAAAAAAGTTTAATTTAGAATTCGCACCCCAACTTCTAACTAAAATCATTATATCATTTTTTTAGTTAAAGTCAATAGCGACATTTGTAACTAAAAAATCCTTATTTAAAATTAGAATATATATTATTCTATAACTTACCATGTTTTAAAAACAAAGCGTTTTATGTGTTTGCTGCACAAAATTCAAAAAAACATCATAACGCCAAAGAAGAAATGTCATAAAAAATGAAAAAATTCACAACAAGAAAAAAGTTCCCAACCTCTTGTACTTTCAATAGGTTTCCCCAATCTGTTTGAATCAGTAATTTCGGCGATGCACTGCGCGTAGTTCAGGATAACCTCGGTTATAAGAACTTTTACGCTTATAACCCAAGTTTTGATAAACGCTAAAACAGCATAAACAAAAAGGGGGCTTTTTGAAAAAAGCCCCTTTTAAAATCCCTCAAAAACTTTTAAAGAATAACAACGGTCCTGTTGACACAAAGTTTGAAATATGTATAATAAGTGTGTTAGAAACATTCGTTTTTTGTTATAAGGAGGTTAATATGAACGTAAACATTATGAAGAATATTATAAAGGCGATTATTGTCATTCTTTTCGTCGTCGGCATCATTTGTCTTTTGGTAGGAATCGATGACGACGATGCACTAATTGCAGGCTGTGTAATTACAGGAACTGCCATGGTTTTATGGATTAACTATGCATTAGCCACATATTTCTATTATGTTGCTACCGAAAAAGGATATGACGAAGCGTGTTACCTATGGATACCGTTTGCATTTACCTTTGTGGGGTACATATTGGTTTCTGCACTTCCCGACAGAAAGAATAAGGAAAAATCGAATGCAAAAACCACCAATAACGCCAATTCATATGCGGAAATCGCCAAATACAAAGAACTTTTCGATTTGCAAATAATCACTCAAGAAGAGTTTGATAAAATCAAAAAAGAGCTATTGGAGATATAAATGCAAAGAAAGGACTATATATGAAAAAAAACAAATGCACAATTGTAACAAGTTTGTGTTTTTTGATTATATCATGCATTTTCTTTGCTTTGTGGTATAATGAAACATCAGAGGCTACTTGGTTTTCGTTCTCCATGAGTCTTTATACGGCCATCTGTACGGTATTGCTATTGGTTTTCCTTCCCCTAAAAACACGTCAGATTGCAAAAACCGTCTCGTTTTTTTTGGTTTTAATATGCCTTTGTCAAAATATTTTTCGAATTATTCATCTCGTTCACGACATAACTAGCGGACTATTATTAGGCGTGCTTACTTATGTGTTTTTGGGCGTTATATTGATAGTTCCAAAAAACCAAGTATCACGAGAATATTGGAGAAACCTATCGTACATTGTATTGATTTTATTGCTGTGGTTCCATTATTTGGAAGTAGACGTTGGCTTTTTTTATGTGATTATTCCGCTATGCCTCTCTCGAATACTACTTTGGGCAATCATTTACTATATATGCTTTCCGTTTAACAAGGTCTCGAAAGAAAAAGAACCTAATCGGTCGAGGAATACCTTTAAGCATAAATCTTTTGTAAATAAAAGAAAAATCCAAGACGACAAAATCGAAGAACTCAAACAGCTCAAAGATCTTCTTGATAACGGTGCTATAACACAAGAAGAATTTGATGCAAAGAAAAAACAGATTTTAGGACTTTAATCAATCACAAAAGAACGGGAATATTCCCGTTCTTTTTCATTTTTAGTGTTGTTTTAAAAAAGTAATAAACACTCCCAAAGCCCTGCATTCCCAACCCATTTCCCCAATCTGTTTGAATCGGTAAATTCGGCGACGCACTTCGTATCGTTCGGGATAACCTTGATTATAAGAACTTTTACGCTTATAACAGAAATAATCATTAACGCACGCGGTGGGGTGGTAATGTTTTTTGCTAACCTTTGGCGCGGGAAATAAAAAACGCGAGAGGAAGACTTTTGAAAGCTTTCCTCTCGCATTTGCATTTATTCAATCTCTCAATCTTTACATGGGGCTGCCGTCTTTTGCACGGCGGATCTTGTTTGTGGTGGTCTTTACAAACGGAGTTTCGCGGATGATAACGTCTGTAATCTGTTTATATGTAGGAAGCTTTTCGAGCGCGACGAAAACGTCGTGCTTGAGCTTTGTTTGGAGTTCTTCCATGTTTGCGCCCTCGAGCACCTGAGGATCGAGCACGCACTGTACTGCAAGAGAAGCCTCGGTACCGATCTCGTCACGGGATGCAAAAACGATGTTCTCGAGCACGTAGGGGATACCGCCGATATAATCCTCGAGTTCCTCGGGGTAGATGTTCTTGCCGTTGCCGAGAATGATAATGTTCTTCTTTCTGCCGGTGATGATTATCTGACCTTTTTTGTTGATCTTGCCGTAGTCGCCGGTACGGAAATAGCCATCTTCGGTAAATACTTCGGCGGTTGCCGCTTCGTTCTTGTAGTAGCCGAGCATAACGATGTCGCCCTTAACGCAGATCTCGCCCTCTTCATCTTCGTTGGGGTCGTCGATGCGAACGGTAATACATTCTATGGGGAAACCGATAGTTCTGGGATCGTTTTCGAAGTCGGTATTTACCGAAACAAGAGGAGAACATTCGGTAATGCCGTAGCCATTGGTAACGATAATACCAATATCTTCAAAGAAGTCGGCGATCTCTGCACGAAGCGGTGCGCCGCCGCAGACGATCTTAACCAGATTTCCGCCAAGTGCGTTGTGAAGCTCGGCAAAGAGCTTGCGGCGGATATCTATGCCTATCGAGCGCAGGAATCTCGAGAGCTTGATAGCGATCTTGATGGTTTTGGTCTTGCCCTTTTCCTCGATGCTTGCGTTCATTCTGCGGTAGAGAACCTCCATAAGCGCAGGAACAACGTACATATATTCGGGCTTGTAGAGCGCAAGGTTTTTGACGACGCGCTTTAGGCTGTCGTTGATACAAAGGGTGGCATGACGGTGAATCGCAACGAGAATACCCGCAACCGCCTCGTAGGAGTGGTGGTAGGGAAGTACCGAAAGGCCAACCTCGCGTATGGTTGCGATCTTAAGTCCGTAATAAACAAGCGATATAAGGTTGTGCTCGGAGAGCATAACGCCCTTTGCAAGCCCTGTTGTGCCCGAGGTGTAGATGAGCATCTTCAACGCCTGCATATCGGCGGTCTTCATGTTGCAATAGGATCTGTCGCCTTCTTCGTATAGCTTTTTGCCCTTTTCGAACAGCTTGTTAAACGAGAGGAATTCGCCCTCGTCCTCTTCTCTGTCGAAGCATACAAAGTATTTTACGTTGGGGAGCTGGTCGCGGATGCGCTTGAAACTCTCCTCGCGCTTCTTATCGCAGAAGATAATTTCGTCATCGCCGCCGTGAGCTACGTTAATAAGGTCGCTGTCGGGCAGTTCCTTATCTATCGGGCAGAATACGCCCTCGCTCTGCAACGCGGTAAGATAAACAACTATCCAGTTATAGCTGTTTTCTGCGGCGCAGCCGATGTGGGATTTTGCCATGCCTATCGAGTTGAGTGCGGTGCCGAGATAAAAGGTATCGAGCTGGAATTGCTTATAAGTTACTTCTTGGACACCATCGCTTGTGCGGAATTTATACGCAATCTTTTCGCCTGCCTCGTCTACCGCGATCTGCATGAGATGCTTTATGCTGGTAGGTTTTGTGAGATCGGGCGTGCGCTGAGCGAGCACGTTCTTTGCCATAAATCAATAATCTCCTTAAAAAACATTTTGTTTCGAGCATCATTATACATGGTTTTCGAAACCATGTCAACAGGTTTTTGAAAATATTTCATCTTATTCCAAAAAGTTTTCGGTGGTTTTGTTGACAATTTGATGTTTTGATGCTATCATTTTATTATAAAAATCATTGGAGTAGGGTATGAATCTGCGTAACGACGAATTGAAGAATATACATTTGCCGCGCTGGGAGGAGTTCCCTGCGTTTGAGCTTTATATTGATCAGGTTATTGCGTTCATTTGCGAGAAGCTTGATATGTTCGGCAGAAATATCGAGGAACCGTTTATTACTCCGGCGATGATAAACAATTACGTTAAAAACGGGGTACTGCCCCCTCCGCAAAAGAAAAAGTACGACCGCGAGCATCTGGCAAAGCTGGTTGTAATATGTATCTGCAAGCGCATGCTGCCGCTGTCGCATATTTCGGAGGCGATAACCGTTATGTCGCGCATGTTCGAGATCGGAGAGGGATATAATACGCTTTGCGACGAGATAGAATACGAAATAAAAAGTCTGGCATCGCCCGAGGAATTTGCCCCGCGCTCGATTTCGGAAACACCCTCGCGCAAGGTCGCAATGCTGCGTTCTCTTGCATCTGCGGCGGCAAGCCTTTTGGTGTTCGACCGCTTTATCGAGCGACGCCGCCGTTTGAGTGCGGTCGCAAGCAAAATAGTGAAGTAACAAAAAATCATAAGAAATAGGCGTCTTTTTGACGCCTTTTTACTTATTTCTTATAGTCGTAACCCTGTTCGCAGGCAAGCTTTGCACATTCCTTAAGTGCGTTTGCGGTAGCTTCGTCAAGCCCTGCGGTGTAGGTGTTATCGGTAACGTCCATATCGAGATAGGTTATCGCCAGAACGCAAGCGATAAGATATGCGCCGGTATTGGAGTGGTGTGAGTTGTCGGTGTGATAAAGGTTAATCTCGGGATATTTCTCGGTGCAGATAAGGTATGCATCTGCTGCCGGAGCAACCTTTTCGACGTTAAAATCTTCTGCCAAGTGGGTATAATTTACCTCGTGCCTGTAGGCACTGTTAGGACGTTGTTTGGGGTCGCTGTTGGATGAATAACGCTTATAAAGCAGAACCTCCGCGCCCGTTTTCTCAATAAGCGGAACCATAATGTCCAACGCGGGCTTGGATTGCTCGTAGTCGGCGTTACCGTTATCCTGCAGAACGACGTAATCATAATCCTTGCTGTTAAGCTTGTTTCTGAACAGCTTGCCGAGCTCGGAACCTCCGTCGGCATATTGATGCAGGAACGCACCGCCGCCGCAGCAATATTCAACGTCTATGCTTATACCTGCCGCTTCGGCAAGGAAAAACAGCTTGTCGGGGATGTTAAAGAAATACGTAGTGCTGTTACCGACGAAAAGGAACTTCTTATCGGCTTTCTGCTCGGGATAGGGAACAACTTTGTCGCCTTTGATTCCGTATGCTTCTACCTCGCAAACGAATATCCAGGATCCTGCGCCTGCGGCGAATCTGTATTGAACGTATCTTGCACTAACGGCAGTGTCGAGGGTAAGAGTGCTTTCTACCGTGTTGACCTTCGGGTCGTCCTTGTGCGAGGTCTTGCCGGCTCTGTACCAGCTTTCGCCGTCGTTAGAAACGTATATCCAAACAAACTCGGGCGGATCGATACCCACATTCTTGTAGATAGAAGAAGCGGTTACCGCTACAAACTTGTCGAGATAATAAATACCGCCAAGATCAACGGTGATAGATGAATAACCGTTTGCGTTGTAGTTCGGGCTGGATTTGCTAAACCCCATAAACGCCTTGTCGCCGTAGCCGGCGCCCTTTGCGGGGCGGATACCGTCTGTCATGCTCTTGCCGTCTTCGTCGGGGTAGCTCGGTGAGTTAAGCGGATGAAGATCGGACTTTTTGTAGGACTTGTTCAGAGCAACATTTGCGTACGTAGGGTCGTCGGAAATAATAGGCATTGTTACGCTCTCCTCTGTTTCTGAAGATTCTTCGGTTTCGCTCTTGTCGATTTCGCCGTTGTCTGCGCCGTCTTCACAGCCGAAAAGTGCAAACGGCAAAGCCCCCAAAAGCAACAATAACGCCAACAAATAGGAAATAAACCTTTTCATTTTTATCCTCCGTATTTTGTTTTCGCCAAATGGTGTACGTTGATTCTTAAAATATAAGACGTTTAATCAAAGGATATCAAATCGGTGTTCATTTTTATCAAAGCGAATACGCAATAGTTGATAATGTCGTTCAACTGCGACGCGATCCCCTCCGAAACGGCGCACTGACCGTTGTTTGCGAGGATTTTCTTTATGCGGTATACCCTTATAATAACCTGATCGGTCATAGAAACGATCGACATGCTTTGCCATGCGTTTCCGTAGTCGGTGTTCTTCTTTATCAACAGATCCTTTATTGACGCAACGTGTTTCTGATAGGCGTTAAACAGAATCTCGTCTTTAATGTTCTCGAAATCCGAAACCTCGTCGGTTATCTTGCCTACCGACGGAATCCCGTCGATATTTTCGAGCCGAATCAAGAACATAATGCAATAGTTGATAATGCCGATATATTCAACGTCTCTGCCTTCGGGGATGCACGCTTGATCCTCATGCTCCTCGAGGGTTCTTATACGCTTTGCCTTGCGCCAGATCTCATCGTTCAGCGATTGGTGTCTGTAAAGAAGCCAGGTAGGGCCGTAATCGAGATTTTTATTCTTAAAAAGATCAAAACAATAGTCGAATATTTTATCAAATTTATATAACAATTTGTTTTCCATAATAACCCACCTGAATCTTCATATATTACTAACGAGTGTAACACTTTTTTAACAATTAGTCAAGCTATTCTCGGAATAATGGAGGGGCATAAATCGCCTGCTGTCGCTCTTCGATTCGCAGTAAACAAAATTGTCGAACCAAGCAAAACATACGCCTGAGTTAAGCGAGGGTTCAATAAATATAATACTTTTTTATCTTTTCGTGATAGGTTTTTAGCTTTTCGTTTTGCTTTTTTAAAAACAAATCAACGTCAAAGCTGTCTTTTCGCCATTCGTTTGTTCCCAAAATCAAATCGACAAAAGCGTGGTTTTTGTTGTTTTTTGGCAAAATAAATTCAAATTCCGAATGGGTTTTTCTGATGTGATCCAACAATCGCAACGCCGTTTCAAACGGCTTGAAAGCGCGCCTGTCGGTTATATGCAACTGAACACCGAAACAATTTTCCGATTGATATTTTGAAAAAGTCGGGGTAAACGAGCAGGGGCGGACGATCACACCGCCAAGATCCATTTTGTTGACATCGTCGGCAACACGGATATTATCAAGCCAGGGCGCACCAAGCATTTCGAAAGGTTTTACCGTACCTCTTCCCTCCGAAAGATTTGTGCCCTCGGCAAGACAGGTGCCGACATAGCACAAGCAGGTGTCGATTGTCGGCATATTCGGTGACGGCGGTATGAAAACAAGGTCGGTTTCGTCAAAAAAGCAATCGCGTTTCCACCCCTCACATTCAACAACCGTCAGGTCGCAACCGATATTTTCGCTGTCGTTGATATATTTTGCGTATTCGCCCGCCGTGAGATTATGCCTCGTTGCGACGGGATACAGCCCGACAAAAGACGAAAATTGCATATCGAGCACCGTGCCCTCGGGAGATACCGCGCCAATGGGATTGATACGGTCGAAAACGATCATCTTTTTCCCCGCATTTGCACAATCCTTCATCGCATAAAAAAGCGTACTCGTATAGGTATAAAACCGCGAGCCGACGTCTTGAATATCAAACGCGACCGCGTCGATCTCGTTTAATGCCGATTCGGGGATATGGCGCGAATTATTATAAAGACTATGCACCGTTACACCCGTAACGTTATCGACAAAATCGCTCACCGCATCTCCCGCTTGACCGTCGCCGCGGATTCCGTGTTCGGGCGAAAAGAGGCAATAAAGCAAACCCTTTTCGTACAAAATGTCGATAGTAGATCTAAGGCTCTTGTCAACGCCTGTCTGGTTGGTTATCAAACCGATTTTCTTGCCCGAGAGCATCGGCAGAACCGAATCTATGCGGTCTATTCCGTTTTTAATCTTGATTTTTTGCATATTATTCACCAAAAACAAGTTTGTGGAATTCGGAGCGGATATTCATCAGTTTATAGTTTTCTCGCGTTGGGTGAACGCGGTTTGTGAGCAAAATCGCATAAAGACCGCTGCTTTTGTCGTTATAAATCGAAGTGCCCGTGAATCCCGTATGTCCGTATCGGTTATAAACGTGTTGGAAACCGATGCCGCGACGCTCCGATAGCGTCGGCGTGAAATCTGTTACGGCATAATCAAAAAGGCGTTCATCAATAAAGTCCTTCCCCCTTGCGGCAACCATTGCCGCAAACTTAATACAATCGTCAAGACTGCTAAACACCCCCGCGTTTCCCGAAATGCCGTTCAAAAATCTCGCGTTTTCGTCGTGTACCACACCGCATATAATCTCGCTTGTGTCGGCATCGCGCTCTGTCGCCGCGCAGGGCTTGCCTTTCGGGCAGTAGCAGGTATTGTCCATACCGAGAGGACTAAAAACAAGACGGTTGACAATTTTATCAAGCGGTTCGTTCTCGATTTTCTCCAAAATCCTTGCGAGAAGAATATATCCCATACAGGAATATACAACGTCGCTTGATGTTTCATATCCCAACTTCTCGCGCAAAACCGTTTCGGCAGCCATATCGGGAGTTATACCGCGAAGCCAAAGCGGAAAATGCGCTTTGATGCCCGATGTATGTGTCATAAGTTGGAAAATGGTAATGTTTTCCTTTCCATAGCAGTTGTCGAAATAATCTCCGAGCTTGTTTTCAAATGAAATCCTGCCGCTTTCAACCAATTTAAGCGCCGCCATCGTAGTGCCCATCAGCTTGGAAAGCGATGCCATATCAAAAAGCGTGTCCTCGGTCATCGGCAGTTTTGTCGGCTCGATCGAGCGAAATCCTCCGACCGATTTAAATATAACATCTCTGCCGTTGCCAACCGCAACGGCATAACAAGAATACGCACCGTCGGCAAGTCCGTTTTCGATCAATTCATATATTTTTTGAGTGTCCATATTTTCCACCTCAGATTATTTTCCGCCTCGAATATTATATCACGTGCCCTTCGATTTTTCAAGCGATTTGCCACTCGGTTCCGCTCACGCCTTTTCGCTCACTACCCCGTGGTGCGACCGCTCCCCAAACCCCTTTGGATTTTGGGGAGCTAAAACAGTTCCCCGAACTGTTTTTCCGCACCCTTCGATTCCCTTCAAATCAAAACAAAAGAACCACCCTTTGGTGGTTCTTTTTGTTTTGGTGGAGCCGAGGGGAATCGAACCCCTGTCCGAAAACCCGTCCACGATGCTTTCTCCGAGCGCAGCCGATCATTAGGATTCCCCAC
>JAZTZF010000182.1:0-7711 GCA_045637325.1 Eubacteriales bacterium
CTCGGGTATCGTTTCTCCCGAAGCTATCTACGTAGAAGTGTCGCTCGACGGCGAGACCTACGAGGAAGTAGCTCGTACTACTTACGAAAAACCTGCAGACGGCGACAGAACTGTTGGTTGGGTTGAATTCGACCTTACCGATGTTAAGGCACAGTATGTTCGTATCGGCTTCGATTTGAACGGCGTAATGGCGTTCCTTAACGAAGTTGAAGCATACGGCGAATTGGCAGAAGTTGAAGAACCCACTCCCGATCCCGAACCCGAAGTTGTATTGGGCGACGTTGATAACGACGGCGACGTAGATTCTATCGACTATCTCTTCATCAAGCGTTACTGCTTGAATACTTATGACCTTACCGAAGACGCATTTGTCCGCGCAGACGTTAACAAGGACGAAACCGTTGATACTATCGACTACGTATTGGTCAAGAGAATCGTTCTCGGAACATATACCGTTGATTAACATTTAATTTAGAATAAAAGAACAATGCTTCTTGATTTTGTTCAAGAAGCATTGTTTCAGAGCGAGGATAAACTCGTTCTTTACGTCCTTGAAAGAATTTAACAAGACAAAAAATCAAGCTTCATTTTACTTTTGAAGCTTGATTTTTTTATAAGGAATATCAATTTATATTTTATTTTCAAGGACTTTGAAGAAATGCTCGACTGCTGTACCTTTGTACAGCGGCGCTCGCATATTCTTCAAAAATAACTTCGTTTCTCTCGCTCTGGTTTGTTTAGAAATTTGTTTTTCTTATGCCAAGCAACAGACCATATCAGTGTTTATCAAGATAGGAAATAGCTGCCAAGGCAGAGGTTGCACCGTCTGCAACCGCGGTTGCTATCTGGCGTACACCTTTTGTACGGCAGTCGCCTGCGACAAATATACCGTCGGTAAAGGTAAGGCATTTTTCGTCCGAAACTATATAGCCCCATTGATCGCGTTCAGCAAGACCGTCTGCGATCTTTGTGTCGGGTGCAAGCCCGATTGCCACAAAAACGCCCTCGAACTTCATTTCTGTTTCAACACCGTCGGCAACACGTTTGGCAATAAGGCCCGTAAGCTCGCCGTTTTCGCTCAAAAACTCGGTAACGACGGTGCCGAATATTGCGCTTACGTTTTCTTTTGCCATAAGCGATTCGGCAAGACGGCTCTCACCGGTAAAATTATCAAGGTTTTGAATAACCGTAACACTCTTGCAAACCTCGGAAAGGAGTATAGCCTCCTGCAATGCCGAGTTACCGCCGCCGATAACCGCAACGTTTTTGCCTGCATGGAACGCTCCGTCGCATACCGCACAGAAAGAGATTCCGTTGCCTATAAGCTCGGTTTCGCCCTTAACGCCCAAAAGCCTGTGCTTTGCACCGGTGGCAATGATAACGGCGTTTGCAATATGCTCGCCACTGTCGGTTTTTACGGTTTTGCTTCCGTCGGGATTGAGAGTTATCGACTCTACCTCTTCCAGTTCGACCTCGGCACCCTGCGTCAGTGCCTGTTCTACAAGCGAATCGGCAAGTTCGGTACCCGAAACCGACACGAAACCGGGGTAGTTCTCGATCTTCGGGGAATATGTCATTTGCCCGCCGAAACTCGATTTTTCGAGTATAAGAACACTTTTGTTGGCGCGAAGAGCATAGATCGCGGCAGTCAGCCCCGCGGGTCCCGCGCCGATGACTATAATATCATGCATATCTTTTTACACTATATACCCCCGAATGCGTTTGTGCTTTCGGGGGTATATCCTTTTTTATTATGGTTAATAGGGTTTATCAGTTGCCGAGATATTTTTTGATGTTCGAAACGTTAACTATCTTTTCGTTGCCGACAACGAGCGTGGGAGCCTGCTTCAAACCAAGCTGTTTTGCAAGCTCGGGTTCGTCCTCGACGTAAACCTTGCGGTAGCTTATATTTGCCTTGTCGAGTAACGATGCCGCGATACGGCAGTTAGGGCAGGTCTTTGTTGCAAAAAGGATGGTCTCGCCTACGTCGGCGGTGCAATCGCATTCAGCACCTTTGTTTGCCGCCGAAACGTGTACGCTGTTTTTATTAAGAACGTCGTACTGTACGCGGTCCTTGTATTCCTGCGCTTTGCCGTCGTTCCAGTTCTGAACAGGGCGGTAGTAGCCTGTAATACGGCTGTAGACCTCTGCGTTTTCGCCGCATTCGGGGCAGGTGAAGTGCTCGCCTGCGATATAGCCGTGGTTCTTACATACCGAATATGTGGGCGATATCGAATAGTAGGGCAGCTTGTGGTTCTCGGCTATCTTGCGAACAAGATTTGCGGCAGCCTTCCAATCGGGGAGTTTTTCGCCGAGGAATGCATGGAATACGGTACCAGAGGTATAAAGTGTCTGGATATCGTCCTGAATAGCAAGCGCCTCGAAGATATCATCGGTAAATCCAACGGGGAGGTTGGAGGAGTTGGTGTAATAGGGAGTGCCGTTTTCGTTTGCGGTAAGAATGCTGGGATAACGGCTTACGTCGTGTTTTGCAAGACGGTATGCGGTCGATTCCGCAGGAGTAGCCTCGAGGTTGTAAAGGTCGCCGTATTTTTCCTGATAATCAGAGAGTCTGTCGCGCATGTGGTTAAGAACACGCTTTGTAAACTCCTGAGTTTCGGTGTGTGTCATATCCTTGCGGATCCACTTTGCGTTTAGACCTGCTTCGTTCATACCGACAAGACCGATGGTGGAGAAGTGGTTGTCGAACGAGCCGAGATAGCGTTTGGTGTAGGGGTAAAGACCTTCTTCCAAGAGCTTGGCTATTACGGTTCTCTTTACCTTGAGCGAACGCGCCGAGATGTCCATAAGGTGGTCAAGACGCTTCATAAAATCTTCTTCGTTTGCCGCAAGGTATGCAAGACGGGGCATATTGATGGTTACAACGCCTATCGAACCTGTGCTTTCACCGCTACCGAAGAAGCCGCCCGACTTTTTGCGGAGCTCGCGGAGGTCAAGACGCAATCTGCAGCACATCGAGCGAACGTCGCTGGGTTCCATATCGCTGTTGATGTAGTTGGAGAAATAGGGAGTACCGTATTTGCTGGTCATTTCGAACAACAGCTTGTTGTTTTCGGTCTCCGACCAGTCGAAATCGGCGGTGATAGAGTAGGTGGGGATAGGATACTGGAATCCTCTGCCGTTTGCATCACCCTCGATCATGATCTCGATAAACGCCTTGTTGATCATGTCCATTTCGGCTTTACAATCTTTGTATTTGAAATCCATTTCCTTGCCACCGACGATACAGTTAAGCTCGGCAAGATCGTTGGGAACAGTCCAGTCGAGAGTAATGTTCGAGAAGGGTGCCTGTGTACCCCAACGCGAGGGAGTGTTTACGCCGTATATAAAGGATTCGATGCATTTCTTGACCTGATTGTAGCTGAGGTTGTCCACCTTTACAAACGGAGCAAGATAGGTATCAAACGACGAGAACGCCTGTGCGCCTGCCCATTCGTTCTGCATGATTCCAAGGAAGTTTACCATCTGGTTGCAAAGCGTTGCAAGATGGCTTGCAGGAGAAGAGGTGATCTTACCGGGAACACCGCCCAAGCCTTCCTGAATAAGCTGTTTTAACGACCAACCTGCACAGTAGCCGGTAAGCATCGAAAGGTCGTGCAGATGTATGTCTGCATTGCGGTGAGCGTTGGCAATTTCGTCATCGTAAATTTCGGAAAGCCAGTAATGCGCGGTGATAGCGCCCGAGTTACTGAGAATAAGACCGCCGACAGAGTATGTAACGGTACTGTTTTCTTTAACTCTCCAGTCTACGTTCTTAACGTATTTATCTACCTGTGCCTTATAGTCAAGCATGGTAGATTTCATGTTACGGAGCTTTTCGCGCTGACGGCGATAGAGAATGTATGCCTTTGCAACGTCGGCGTAGCCCGACTGTGCGAGCACGCTTTCTGCCGAGTCCTGAATGTCCTCGACCGCAATAAGACCGTCTTTTATTTTGGATTCGAAATCGGACGTAACCTTAAGTGCGAGAAAATCAATAACGCTGGGATGGGTAGGCCTTTCGCAAGCCTCAAATGCTTTTTCAAGCGCAACCGCTATCTTCTTAATGTCGAATTCTGCGGTTTGACCGTTTCTTTTGACAACCTGATACATGGTCTGCTATCCTTTCTATGTAAAAAAAATTTATCATCAAGTGCTGTTCGCTGGCAAGATAAAGGATATCATAATATTGCGTGGCTGTCAATAGAAAAACACAACATATTGTGGTTTCGTAGAAAGTGCACAATATGTTGTGTCGAATTATGGATATTTTTTCCACCGCTTATAAACCGCGTATTTCGGCGTGAGGTATGTGTGTCCTTACTGCCGCAAGGAGTTTTGCGGTTTCTTCCTTTGTAAAGGGTTCAAACCCATTAGAGATCAGATCGCCCGAATCGATAAAGTGCTGTATAAAATATCGCTTTGCGTCGCTTAGCCAAAGCCCGATTTTTTCAAAGTCGGACACAAGATGTAGTCCCTTTACGGCGGTGGTGCGGAATTCATAATCGATCCCCGACGACATTATCAGCTCTGCACTTTGCATCATCGGAGCAATGTCGATGCCGTCTATGCCGACAGCTGCGGCATAATTGTCGGGAGAGGATTTTATATCCATTGCGATATAATCCACCAGCTTTTCGTCAATAACCGTTTTTAACCGTTCGGGATAAAACCCGTTGGTGTCGAGCTTTATTTTATAACCGAACCCTCGCAGGAATTTCAAAAAGTCAATAGCATCGTTTTGAGCCAGCGGCTCTCCGCCCGTAAGGCATATTCCGTCAAGAATCCCACGGCGCTTTTCCAAAAACGCCGCTATTTCGTCCATATTTATTATATTGGAAGGCTTTCGTACAACCAACCCCGCGTTGTGGCAAAACGGACAGCGAAGATTGCACCCGTGTGCAAACAGTGTGCAGGCAACATGGCCGGGGTAGTCAAGCAAAGTCAGTTTTTGCAGTCCCTCTATAATCATAACTTTACACCTCTTTTTTATATTATACACCCAAATCGCGTTTTTTTCAATATAATTCTAAAACCCTTATTCTTTGAAAAACAAAGCCCTGAAAATATTGCCGAGCAGCGAGCCGTAGGATATCTCGTCAACCGCCTCGGCGGCATAAACCTTTGCGCGCGCAACCTCCTCGCCGTTGCGGTAATATGCAATATATCCTGCCTCGTCGCCCTGCGCAACGGGTGCCTGCATACTTTCGTTTATAAATGCTTTCGATTCTATTTCGCCCTTTCCACCCTTTTCGAGCAGTACGCTTATCGGATCGGAAGTAAGGGCAGAACTTCCTGCTACGCCGCGTGTGATGTTAATGGGGGTCAGCTCGGGCACCTCGGGAGTTACTATCGAATAATTCGCAAATCCATAGTCAAGCATTCCTTTTGCGGCGGCAAAACGCTTGTCGCTTGTCGATGCGCCCAAAACCACGGCGATCAGATGCATTCCGTCGCGCTCTGCCGTTCCCGAAAGACAGTATTTTGCCTCGCCCGTAAAGCCGGTCTTCATTCCCGTCGCGCCTTTGTAAAAGCGTATCAGCTTGTTTGTGTTGGCAAGCCCGAAAGCACCGTTGCGTATGGTGTCCATCCATATTCCGGTGTACTTGAATATCAACTCGTGCTTCATCAGTTCGCGCGTGATAAGTGCGATATCAAGCGCGCAGGAATAATGCCCCTCTACGGGAAGTCCGTTTGTGTTTACAAAGTTGCTATTTTCGCATCCGAGCTGCTTTGCACGCTCGTTCATTGCCGCAACAAAAGAAGCCTCGCTTCCGCAGATATATTCGCCCAAAGCGACGGTTGCATCGTTTGCCGAAACGACGACCAGCGATTTTAACAGATCGTCAACGCTCATCTGCTCGCCCGGTTCGAGAAATACCTGCGAACCGCCCATTCCTGCCGCATATTCCGAAACCGTAACCATGTCGTTTAACGTTATCCTGCCCTCGTCGATAGCTTCGACGACCAGCAACGTGCTTATAACCTTTGTTACCGATGCTATCGGAAGATGCTCTGTTTCGTTTTCGGCAAAAAGCACTTTCCCGGTCGAATATTCCATAAGCAGCAAGGCTTTTGCATCGCCGTCGCTTACGTATTCGGCACTTGCAGGTGCAAACCAATAATCGCCCATGGCAACGTCATATGGGTATATCTCGGCAGTTTCTGTAGCATTTGCCGAAAACGGACAAAAAACAAACAATACCGCAAGGATCAAGCAGAAAAGTTTTTTCATAAACAATATCTCCAATTAATTTTGTACATTCAAGCATATTCCGAAAAAACGGTTTTTATGATATGACCGTTGTATGGAAAAATACACAAAAATAAAACCGTAAAATTTTTTGAAATTCGGGTAAATTTCTCTTGTAATTCGTCGAAACAACTGTTATAATATTTCATCAATATTTTGCAATATGGTAATATAGGAGGAACTCAATATGCAGAACAATGTCCGCCCCGAATCTATGGCGCGCATCAACACTACCGAACTTGCAAACGCATTCATCGATGAACAAATTGCCGAAATCCGTGCGCAGGTAGGCGACAAGAAGGTTCTTCTTGCACTTTCCGGCGGTGTCGATTCCTCGGTTGTTGCCGCATTGCTTGTAAAAGCCATCGGTAAGCAATTGGTTTGCGTTCACGTCAATCACGGCCTTATGCGTAAGGACGAGTCGGAAAACGTAATCAAGATTTTCAAGGACGAAATGGATGCGAATCTGATCTATGTTGATGCTACCGACCGTTTCCTCGACCTTTTGGCAGGCGTGTCCGACCCCGAAAAGAAGCGTAAGATAATCGGCGCCGAGTTTATAAACGTATTTGCGGACGAGGCTCGTAAACTTGAGGGCATATCCTATCTTGCACAGGGTACTATCTATCCCGATATATTAGAGAGCATCAAGCAGGCAGAGGGCAAAAAGGCAGTCAAATCGCACCATAACGTAGGCGGTCTGCCCGAGGATCTGAATTTTGAGCTTGTAGAACCGATAAAACTTCTTTTCAAAGACGAGGTTCGCGTAGTGGGCGAGGCACTCGGGTTGCCGCACGCGATGGTATACCGTCAGCCGTTCCCCGGTCCCGGATTGGGCGTGCGTTGCTTGGGCGCGATCACACGCGACAGGCTTAATGCACTGCGCGAGGCAGACGCTATCCTGCGTGAGGAGTTCGATAAAAACGGCCTTGCCGAAAAGGTATGGCAGTATTTCGTGGTAATCCCCGATATCAAGAGCGTCGGCGTAAAAGACGAGAGCCGCTATGAGGGCTGGCCTGCGATCATCCGCGCTGTGAATACCGTCGATGCCATGTCCGCAACCATCGAGGAGATACCGTATGCGGTTCTCCATAAGATAACTGCACGCATCACAAACGAGGTCGATGGTATCAACCGCGTGCTCTATGACCTTACACCCAAACCCTCGGGCACTATCGAGTGGGAATAATACCAAATAACAAAGAACAATTAAGTTTACTCAAAAAAGAACAAAATTGTTGATTCTTTTTCTTGCCCCAAAAGTCGTAAGACTTTCGGGGACCCCATGCACTATATAAAAAATTGCCTTTTGCATTTAATTGCAGAAGGCATTTTTATTATTGAGCTAATAGTTTCTATCGAAAACTAAAAATGATGAGTTTTATACTTGATGTGAAGATATACAAGCAAGATGTTAATGCCATAATGAAAAAATCATCATAAAACCGCCGAAAACAA
>JAZTZF010000183.1:0-21984 GCA_045637325.1 Eubacteriales bacterium
TTACGCATACACGGCTTCTTTCGCCGTCTGCGTTGCGAACATGCTTATATCTGCGGCCTGCCTGGCACTTGGGGCAATAAAGCATTACCTTGGATGCGTAGATAGCACCTTCGGTCTTGATTATGCCGCCGGGCTCGCCCTGTCTTCTGGGCTTAACGTGCTTGGAAACGATGTGTACGCCTTCGACGATTACCTTGCCCTCGGAGGGAGATACGCCGATGACCTTACCTACGGTCTTTTCCTTGCCGTTTGCGTATTTGCCGGAGATTACTACTACGGTATCGCCGGTCTTTACATGCATTTTACTCATTGTCTACTGCCTCCTCAAACCACTTCGGGCGCGAGGGAGAGGATCTTCATATATCCTTTTTCGCGCAGTTCTTTTGCAACCGGACCAAAAATACGGGTGCCTACCGGATCCTTATCCTCTTTTACGAGGACTGCTGCATTATCATCGAAACGTACGTAGGAACCATCGGGACGTCTGGTGGGCTGAACGGTTCTTACAACCACAGCCTTAACAACATCACCCTTCTTAGCTACGCCGCCGGGTGCAGCCTTCTTTACAGAGCAAACGATGACATCGCCAACGCCTGCATAGCGCCTACCGGTGCCGCCAAGAACTCGGATGCACAACAATTCTTTTGCGCCGGTGTTGTCAGCGACCTTGAGACGGGACTCTTGCTGTAACATTGTGTACCTCCTGAATTACTTGGCTTTCTCGATGATTTCTACGAGACGCCAGTTCTTATCTTTTGAAAGCGGACGAGTTTCCATGATCAATACCTTATCGCCGATCTTAGCGGTATTGTTTTCGTCGTGCGCTTTGAAACGAACAGTTCTTTTGATTATCTTTTTATAAAGAGGATGCTTCACGTTATCGCGAATGGCGACGACGATCGTCTTGTCCATCTTGTCGGAAACAACGATACCGACTCTGGTTTTTCTGAGAGCTCTTTCCATCGTTCCTTATCCTCCTTATGCTTTTTCTGCGAGTTCTTTTTCACGGAGTACCGAGAGAAGTCTCGCAATGGTCTTTTTGGTTTCAACAATCTTCATAGGATTGTCGAGCTGATTGATAGAATGCTGAAAACGAAGGTTGAAGAGCGCTTCCTTCTGTTCTGCGATATTCTTCTGCAGCTCGGAAATCGGCATTTCTCTGATTTCTTTAATATTCATCTTATTCTTGTACCTCCTATTTCTCGAGGTCAGCCTTAGTGGCGAACTTACACTTAAGAGGGAGCTTGTGCATTGCAAGACGCATAGCTTCACGAGCCTGTGCCTCTTCTACACCGTCCATCTCGAACATTACTCTACCCGGCTTTACAACCGCTACCCAGTATTCGGGCGAACCTTTACCGGAACCCATACGGGTTTCAGCAGGCTTTTCGGTTACGGGCTTATCGGGGAATATCTTGATCCAAACTTTACCGCCACGCTTGACGTAACGCGTCATAGCGATACGGGCTGCTTCGATCTGGTTGCTGGTAACCCAAGCGGGTTCGCAAGCAACGAGGCCAAACGATCCGTAGGTAATGGTATTACCTCTGGAGGCTTTACCGGTGAGTCTGCCTCTCTGGACACGTCTGTATTTTACTCTTTTAGGCATTAACATCAGCGCTTACCTCCTTCACGTGCCGAGGAACGCTTTACTTCGGGAAGAACCTCACCCTTGTAGATCCATACCTTGATACCGATCTTACCATAGGTGGTGTTTGCTTCCCAGAAGCCGTAGTCGATATCGGCTCTAAGAGTCTGAAGAGGAATGGTTCCCTCGTGATAATGTTCGCTTCTAGCGATTTCTGCACCGCCAAGACGGCCGGATACGCAGATCTTGATACCCTTCGCCTGCAATCTCATGGTTCTGCCGATGGACTGCTTCATAGCACGGCGGAAGGAAATTCTCTTTTCAAGCTGTGCCGCGATATTTTCAGCAACGAGCTGTGCATTGAGGTCGGGCTGCTTGATTTCAACTACCTTAACATCGACTGTTGCATCGGTCTTAAGGAAGTCTGCAATGTCCTTCTTAAGCTTTTCGATCTCTGCGCCGCCTTTACCGATTACGATACCGGGTTTAGCGCAGTATACGATTACTCTTACGCGGCTGCTGTCACGCTCGATCTCGATTGTGGGAACGCCAGCCTGCATAAGACGCTTTTTAAGGTATTTTCTGAGATTGTAGTCGGAGACGATGATATCGCCAAAGGTTTCGTCCTTGGAATACCAACGGGAGCTCCAATCTTTGATAACACCTACACGGAGACCGTGAGGATTAACTTTCTGTCCCATTTTTACGCCTCCTGTCTTTCTCTGAGTACGATAGTTACGTGAGAAGTTCTCTTAAGCACGCGGAACGCTCTGCCCTGCGCGCGGGGACGAACTCTCTTCATGTTCTTGAGTATGCCGGGAGTCACAAAGCATTCAGCAACGAAAAGTTTTTCAACATCCATGCCAAAGTTGTGATCAGCATTTGCAACAGCCGATTTGAGGAGCTTTTCGATATCTTCGCAAACCAACTTGTTGGTATTTTTGAGGATTGCCATTGCAGCTGCAACGTCTTTACCTCTGATAAGGTCAAGCACGATCTTGACTTTTCTCGGGGTTACCCGGAGCTGTCTGAGATATGCTCTAGATTCTCTATTTTCCACAGTTATTTCTCCTTTCAACCCCATTAGTTATTGGAAGTCTTGGAGCCGGAGTGTCCCTTGAAGGTTCTCGTGGGAGCGAACTCGCCGAGCTTGTGTCCGACCATATCTTCAACTACATATACCGGAACGTGCTTTCTTCCGTCGTGAACGGCTATCGTGTGACCGACAAATTCGGGGAAGATAGTGGAAGAGCGCGACCAGGTTTTGATTACTCTTTTTTCGCCCTTGTTGTTCATATCAACAACTCTGTTATAGAGCTTTTCTTCGACATAAGGGCCTTTTTTGATGCTTCTGCTCACAGTTGTATCCTCCTCTTACCTGTCATTCTTTCTCTTGACGATAAACTTGTTGGTACGTGCCTTCTTGTTTCTCGTCTTATAGCCGAGAGCAGGCTTACCCCAAGGGGTAACAGGACCGGGACGACCGATAGGCGAACGGCCTTCACCACCACCGTGGGGGTGATCTACGGGGTTCATAACCGAACCGCGTACGGTAGGACGAATGCCCATGTGTCTCTTCTTACCTGCTTTACCGATCTTGATGTTCTCGTGCTCGAGGTTACCAACCTGACCGATAGTTGCTTTACAATCAAGGCGAACCAGACGTACTTCACCAGAAGGAAGTCTTACCTGTGCCATGCCGTTTTCTTTCGCCATAAGCTGAGCTGCTGCGCCGGCAGAACGTACAAGCTGTGCGCCGCGGCCGGGATACAACTCAATAGAGTGAATAACGGTACCTACGGGAATCGAGCTTATAGGAAGCACGTTACCGGGTTTGATATCGGCATGCTCGCCGGAGTAAAGAAGGGTTCCGACTGTAACTCCGTCGGGAGCGATAGCGTAGCTCTTCTTACCGTTTTCGTCCTCAAGGAGCATAATGTAGGCGGTACGGTTAGGATCGTATTCGATGCCGATAACCTTGTTCGCACCCTCAGTGTATGCACGCTTGAAATCGATGATTCTGTACTTTTTCTTATTGCCGCCGCCGTGATGACGTACAGTGATTCTACCAGTGTTGTTTCTACCCGCATTCTTCTTGAGAACAGTCACAAGAGATTTCTCGGGCGACTTCTTGGTAATCTCCGCAAAGGAGGGAGTAGTCATATTTCTGCGGGACGGGGTTGTAGGTTTATATGTCTTTACAGCCATTTGCTACTTTCTCCTTTCTTACATAAGGCTATCGAAGAACTCGATGGTCTTGGAATCGGCAGTAAGCTTTACGATGGCTTTTTTCCATTCGGAAGTCTTACCAACGTGATAACCAACACGCTTTGTCTTTCTCTTCATGGTGATGGTAGTTACTTTCTCTACCTCCACTTTGAAGATCTCTTCGACTGCTTTCTTGATTTCGATTTTATTTGCGCTTGCAGGAACCTTGAAAGTGTATTTCTTATCCTGCATGTTCTTGATAGAGGCTTCGGTGATAACCGGCTCTCTGATGATGTCGTAAACCGATTTCATTATGCATATACCTCCTCAAGTTTTGCAAGTGCATCCTTAGCAATGACCATCTTGTCATTCTTAAGAATGTCGTATACGTTGATTGTATTTACGGGAGCAGTGATAACGCCAGGGATGTTTGCCGCAGAGCCGACTACGTAATCGTTAACGTCGAGAGTAACGATCATCGCCTTGCCGTCAACGTTGATAGCATTAAGGAAGTTCACCATGCTCTTTGTCTTGTAGCTGTCGAGCGCGATATTGTCAACGACAATCAATTCGTTCGATACCACTTTAGAAGTAAGAGCGGAGAAAAGTGCAACCTTCTTAAGCTTCTTGTTGATGCTGACGCGGTAGGTTCTGGGCTTGGGACCGAGTGCTATACCGCCGTGAGTCCATTGAGGTGAGCGGGTGGAACCCTGTCTTGCCCTACCGGTACCCTTTTGACGCCAAGGCTTTCTGCCGCCGCCGGAAACTTCGCTTCTGGTGAGAGTGGACTGTGTACCCTGACGCTGATTGAGCAAGTATGCTCTTACAACGGAATGGACTGCTGCATTATTGATCTCTGCAGCAAAGATCTTATCGGAAAGAGTGACTTCGCCACATACCTTTCCTTCCATAGTGTAAACATTAACTGTAGGCATTTCTTTTCCTCCTTCCGCTTATTTCACAGTGTTGCGGAGGTAAACGATACCGCCCTTTGCACCGGGAACCGCACCCTTGACAGCAATAAGATTGTTGTCGGGATCGATCTTGACGATTTCAAGGTTGAGCATCGTTACCTGCTCGTTACCGTACTGACCGGCCATCTTCTTGTTTTTGAAGATGCGGGACGGATCGCTGTTAGCGCCCATCGAACCTGCCTGACGGTGAACAGGACCTGTACCGTGAGTCATTCTAAGTCTGTGGCAGCCCCATCTCTTGATGACGCCGGAGAAACCGTGACCCTTGGAGATACCGGTGATATCGACCTTTTCGCCGACTTCGAAGGTATCTGCGGTGACAACGTCACCAACATTCATGGATGCGGAATCTTCAAGACGGAATTCCTTGAGGTACTTCTTGAAGGAAACCTCAGCCTTTGCAAATACGCCCTTCTGAGGTTTGTTGAGCTTTCTTTCGGGAATATCCGAGAAGCCCAACTGAACAGCTTCGTAGCCGTTCTTTTCGTTCGTTCTCTTTTGAACGACAACGCAGGGACCTGCGTTGATGACAGTAACAGGGATCACTTTGCCCTTTTCATCAAAGAGCTGAGTCATACCGAGCTTTCTGCCGATGATGCCTTTTTTCATTTGTTATCCTCCTTAGGTTATTGGTTGATACGTCAATACGCGCATCAACGTGACCTTAATTTGACTGGTTTAGAGTTCGACGTTGAAATCTACGCCGGCAGGGAGATCTGTGCTCATAAGTGCTTCGACGCAAGCCTTAGAGGGCTTGATGATGTCGATAAGACGCTTGTGAGTACGGTACTCGAACTGTTCGCGGCTGTCCTTATACTTGTGAACTGCGCGAAGGATGGTGATGATCTCCTTATCTGTAGGGAGAGGAATAGGACCGGAAACGGTTGCGCCGTTGCGCTTTGCGGTTTCAACGATCTTTTCTGCAGCACGATCGATAAGAGTGTGATCGTAGCTCTTAAGACGGATTCTGATCTTGTCTTTCTTTGCCATTGGTTTTTGCCTCCAAATATAATAATGAAAATATTTTGACGGCAGAGCCTTGAACACCGCGCCGGGCGTTCCGTAAAACACCCTTAAAAAATGCTCGAAGCCTGCGCCCGATTGTCGGACATACTCTGCCATAGTTACCTGCCGATAGGCAGCAATCTATAGCTTCATCGCACACCAAGCGGAATCGATTTTACCATATATAAACACTTTTTTCAATATCTGTCGACAAATTCATTTGTAAACATTTTATGAACAAATACAAAAAATATTTTCTTTCAAAAAGGGATTTACAAAGGCGAGTTTTCTGTTATAATGTTAATGTGAAAACAGTAATATATTATATATAATAAAAAGGAAGAGAACCTTATGAAAATCGAACGCACAAACAAAGGTGTCTGCTCTCGCAGCATCACATTTGACATTGATGATAACCACATAGTTAACAATGTTTCTTTTGTCGGCGGTTGCAACGGCAACCTAAAAGGCGTCGCGTCGCTTTGTGAAGGCATGAAGGCTGAGGATATTATCAGCAGATGCAAGGGCATTAAATGCGGTTTCAAAAACACCTCTTGCCCCGACCAACTCGCAACAGCTTTGGAAGAAGCACTTGCACAGATTTAACATATCTTTATCTTTAATATTTCTATAATTTTAGGAGGTTCCCCTGTCATGAATAAGGAATTTGAAAGATGGCTGAACAATAAAAACCTCGACGAGGCTTCTAAAGCAAAACTTAACGAAATATCCAACGACGAAAACGCAATTGCCGAACGCTTTGCCGTTCCGATGAGTTTCGGCACTGCCGGTTTGAGAAGCACCATGGATGTTGGCATTTCCAAGATGAATATCTACACCGTAGGACAGACAACGCAGGGGCTTGCCGAGCTTATTATTTCGGCAAACGGACAGGAGCGCGGTGTTGCGGTCTGCTATGACAGCAGAAACAACTCCGAGCTGTTTGCAAAAACCGCAGCAAGCGTTCTTACGGCAAACGGAATCAAGGTGTATTTGTTTGACGGTATCCGTCCCACACCCGAGCTTTCTTTTGCCATTCTCCACTACGGTTGCATCGCGGGAATAAATATCACCGCATCGCACAATCCGAAGGAATACAACGGTTATAAGGTTTATTGGGACGACGGTGCACAGCTTCCGCCCGAGCACGCCGCTACCGTTTCGGAAAGTGCCGCAAACACCGATATTTTTGACGGTGTAAAGAAAATGTGCCTTGACGAAGCAAGCAAAAAGGGTTTGCTTATTATGATAGGCGCAGAATGCGACGAGGCATTTCTTGACGCTATCCTTGATTGCAGACTTGATGCCGAGAACACAAAGAAATACGGTAGCGAGGTCGTTCTTGCATATACCGCACTTCACGGCACAGGCTACAAGCTCGTTCCGGAGGCATTGAAGCGTTGCGGAATAGACAAGCTTATTACCATCGACAGCCAGATGATCCCCGACGGCAACTTCCCCACCGTTGCTTCTCCCAACCCCGAAAACCGCGAATGTTTTGAGGAAGCTATCAAAAAGCTCGATGCAGACGGTATTGATTGCGCCGCAATAATCGGCACCGACCCCGATGCCGACAGAATAGGGCTTGCGATAAAGAATGATCAGGGCGAGTTTTTTGCACTTAACGGTAACCAGATAGGTGCTCTTCTTATCGACCATATAATAAGAATGAGAAAAGCAAACGGCACGATGCCCGAAAATGCGTGTGCGATCAAATCTGTTGTTTCCTCCAACCTGTTCGACGCAATATGCGAAAAGAACGGTGTAAAGCACATAAGCGTCCTTACCGGATTTAAGTATATCGGCGAAAAAATAAAGCAATGGGCAGCCGACGGCAGCAACACCTTTATTTTCGGTTACGAAGAAAGCCAAGGTTACCTATCGGCAGGATATGCGCGTGACAAAGACGCTGTCGGTGCGAGCGTGCTTGTATCCGAAATGGTTTGCCGCCATTATGCAGAGGGCAGAACCGTTTATGAAGCATTGCAGAATATATACCGCGAATACGGCATATACAAGGAAAGCGTGTTAAATATTAAGATATCCGGCATTGATCCCATGTCGCTCATGGGCGAGATAATGGCAGATATCCGCACAAAAACCCTTGACACCATCGGCGGCTTAAAGGTTACCGCGCAGCGCGACTATGCTTCGGGCATTGTAAAGAACCTTTTAGACAACAGCGAATCGTCAACAGGGTTGCCCGCAAGCGATATGCTTTATTACGAATTGGAAGGCGGCTCGGCGGTTATTATCCGTCCGTCGGGTACCGAACCCAAAATAAAAGCATACATCCTTGCGCGCGCCGCGAGCAATGAAGAAGCGGAAGCACTTATCTCCAAATGCACAGCGGACTGCAAAGCACTGCTCAACAAATAAAAACATCAAAATCGAGGCTTGCTCCCACAGCGAGCCTCGGTTTCGTCATATTATGACAAAATTCAATGCTTTTGCAGAAATGTTTACAAATACATCTCTTTTTGCGTATTGACAAAATATGGATTAACACTTATTATAAATAAGTCGTATTAATTTTGAATATTATAAACTCATACTTTCCATAGGGGGAAAAGCAAATGCTTGCGCTTCGTGATATAAAAAAATCATACACCGTCGGCGACACGACTACCGAAGCACTCAAGGGTGTATCCATAAACTTCCGCGAAAGCGATTTTGTCGCAATTTTGGGCCCGTCCGGCTGCGGAAAAACAACCCTTTTGAATGTTATCGGCGGTCTTGACAAATATAGTTCCGGCGACCTTATCATCAACGAAAGGTCTACCAAGGAATACACCGACTCCGATTGGGACAAATATCGCAATCATTCTGTAGGTTTTGTTTTTCAGTCATACAATCTTATTCCTCACCAAACGGTTGTGGCAAATGTTGAGTTAGCCCTTACCCTCTCGGGCGTTAACAAATCAGAACGCAGAGCGCGTGCCATGGAGGCACTAAAAAAAGTCGGCATAGACGACCAAGCCAAGAAAAAGCCCAACCAGCTGTCGGGCGGTCAGATGCAAAGAGTCGCCATTGCAAGAGCATTGGTAAACAATCCCGACATTTTACTTGCCGATGAACCTACCGGTGCGCTTGATACTGCAACCAGCGTACAGATAATGGAGCTCTTGAAAGAGATCGCTTCTGAAAAACTCGTTATCATGGTTACCCACAACCCCGAATTGGCGGAGGAGTATGCAACACGCATTATAAACCTCCGCGACGGCGTGGTTATCAGCGACAACAACGAATATATCCCCGAAGAAAAGGCGCCCGAACAGCAAGAACAAAAGAAAAAGAAGAAAAAAACAAAATACAAGACCTCGATGTCGTTCAAAACGGCACTTTCGCTTTCGCTCAACAATCTGCTTACCAAAAAGGCAAGAACCCTGCTCACCAGTTTTGCGGGAAGTATAGGTATTATCGGTATAGCGCTGATACTCTCGCTTTCAAGCGGTTTCCAAGCATATATAAATAAGGTGCAGGAAGATACGCTTTCTACCTATCCCATACAAATTGCTTCCCAAACGATGGATATAGGTGATATGCTTATGGAGCTCTCGGGATCGATGTCATCGGACGAATATGCTCACGAGCTCGACAAGGTATATTCCAAGCCCATTTTCGGAAAATTGTTAAACACCATGATGTCTGAGATCGAAAGCAACGATCTGAAAGCATTCAAAGAACATTTGGACAGCAACCGCGAAACTCTTGATTCTTATATCAACGACATCAAATACACCTACGGCGTTACTCTTGACGTTTATTCTAAGGACACATCAAACGGCGTTATAAAGGTCAACCCCATGGATGCAATGGCATCAATGGCGGGCGGCGGTATGATGACGGGCGATAACGGCATGAATGTGTGGAGCGAGCTGATCGACAACCGCGAGTTGCTTGATTCGCAATACGACATACTAAAAGGCGATTGGCCCGATGAATACAACGAAATAGTACTCTTTGTAGATGAAAACAACGAAATAAACGATTATGTTTCCTGTGCGCTCGGTCTTGCAAACCAAAACGACATATACGATTTGATGTCGGAGGTCGCAAGCGGTAAAGAGTTGGACGAGGAAATGAAGAGCTACAGCTACGAGGAGATCTTAGGTCTTACCTTCAGCCTTGTTCCCGCATCCTCGCACTACGAGCTGAATGAAGACACCGGTGTTTGGGAAGATAAGAGTAACGACGAGCGCTATATGAAAACGATGATCGAAGACGGTACCGAAATAAAGATCGTCGGCATTATGCGCCCCAAACAAGATGCCGCCGCCACAAGCGCCACCGGCATGATAGGCTATACCCACGCTTTGACCGAATATTGCATAAATCTTAACAATCAGTCGGAAATCGTAAAAACCCAAAAGAGCGACGAAATAAACGAGCGGATTTCCAAACAATACAATAAGGAATACAAAAACAGCGAAATAGACGTGTTCACAGGTATTCCTTTTGACTACAAACCCGAAAATGTAGAAATAACCATCGAAGAAATTTATGCCGAGATCTCCCAACTTCCCGAGGAAGAGCAGGCGCAGCTCATGGCCATGTTACAAGGAATGAGCGAAGAGCAGATAATCGACTTTTATATCAAGCAAAAATATCCCAACAACGAAACCACACGTGCGACAGCCGAATCAAATCTTCGCGAGTTGGGTGCCGCCGAGCTTGATACTCCGTCTTCGATAAATATTTACGCTAAAGATTTCGAATCGAAAGACTATATTGCCGAATTCATCAAAGAATATAACAATAACGCAGAAAACAATGGTGAAGAAGAAAAAATCATACGCTATACCGACTTCATCGGTATCATGATGAACTCTGTAAGCAGAATCATAGATATTATTTCTTACGTTCTTATTGCGTTCGTTTCCATTTCTTTGGTCGTTTCTTCGATCATGATAGGCATTATAACCTACATTTCGGTTCTCGAAAGAACCAAGGAGATAGGAATTCTGCGTTCGATCGGTGCATCCAAGCACGATATCTCCCGTGTGTTCAATGCCGAAACGCTTATTGTAGGATTTATTTCGGGCGCATTCGGTATTCTTTCAACAATACTGTTGAACATTCCCGTTAACGCGATTATAGCGGCTGTGAGCGACATTCCGGGCGTTTCCAAACTCCCTGTCGCAGGCGCAATAATACTCGTCTGCATAAGCATGGCTTTGACGTTCGTAGCAGGCTTGATACCGTCTCGCGTTGCTTCCAAGAAAGATCCCGTAGTGGCACTTAGAACCGAATAACAGATACAAACAAAAGAGTCGATTCTACATCGGCTCTTTTATTGTATACGACGAAAACTGCGTTTTTTTGAGATGTTATTTCATGTAGTTTTTTGTAGAAATCGATATTGACAGCAGATATTTATTTTGATATGATAACATTGAGGGAAGTTCGGAATTATGATATTATTTCGGCATATTCCCACAGCCGCGACAGGATTACGGCGGCCGCAACAACGGTTTTGAAGAAATTAAGAAACCATTGATTACACAGAGGAGCTAATATGGGCATTATCGAGATCATCACCCTTATAGGCGGCGTAGCGTTCTTCCTTTACGGCATGACTATCATGTCTAACGGATTGGAAAAGATGTCGGGCGGCAAGCTTGAATCTACGCTCAAACGCATGACGTCGAACCCCTTCAAAAGCCTTGCGTTAGGTGCAGGTATTACCATCGCAATTCAATCTTCATCGGCAATGACGGTAATGCTGGTAGGTTTGGTAAACTCGGGAATAATGAACCTGAACCAAACCGTCGGACTTATTATGGGTTCGAACATAGGTACCACATTCACCGCATGGCTGACATCGCTTATCGGTATCGAAGACACCGGCAACGTATTTACCGATCTTCTCAAACCGGCAAACTTCTCGCTGATTTTTGCACTTGTAGGCGTTTTGTTCATCACCGGAAAGAACAAGCGCAGAAAGGATATCGGCGATATTCTGGTCGGGTTCGCAATACTTATGTGCGGTATGGGCCTGATGGGCGACTCGGTAGACGGTCTTAAGGACAGCCCTGAATTTGCTCAGATATTGACCGCTTTCAACAACCCGATATTAGGTGTTTTGGTCGGTGCGGTATTCACGGGAATTATTCAGAGTTCTGCCGCTTCGGTCAGCATTTTGCAGGGTATATCGATGACAGGACACCTTACATACGGCATGGCGTTGCCGATTATAATGGGCCAAAACATCGGCACCTGCGTTACTGCTATTATTTCGAGTTTCGGTGTAAACCGCAACGCAAAACGAGTTGCGGTCGTGCACGTGCTCTTTAACCTGATCGGTACAATCGTTTGTCTTATTCTCTTCTACGGTTTAAATGCCATCTTCAGTTTCACTTTCATGGCCGATAACATCAATCCTTTCGGCATTGCGTTTTGTCACTTTGCGTTCAACGTTATCACTACAGCAATGTTGCTTCCCTTCTCGAAAATGCTTGTCAAGCTCGCAAACAGGATCATACCCGAAAAAGGCGGAGAGTCCGAAGAAATCACCCTGCTTGACGAGAGATTGTTCAATACCCCTTCGATCGCAATATCGGAATGCAGAAACATCACCATCCAGATGAGCCACATAGTAAAAAAAGCGTTGCTTGATGCTTTGACAGTGCTCAACAAATACGACCGTGCACTTGCCGACAAGGTAGAGGAAGACGAGGGTGTTGTTGACAAGTACGAGGACAAGCTCGGTACATATCTGGTTAAACTTTCGAGCCATGATATTACGATACGAGATTCCCAAAACGTTTCGACAATGCTACACTCGATAGGCAATTTCGAACGTATTTCCGACCATGCGGTTGAGATTATAAAAACCGCGCAGGAGCTGAACGAGAAAAAACTGAACTATTCTGCAGAGGCTCAGAAAGAGATCGCGGTAGCCGAAAATGCACTGCGTGAGATTATCGACATTACCTTTACCGCTTTCGAAAACGGCGATGTAGAGCTCGCACGCAAGGTAGAACCGCTCGAGCAGGTTATCGACCGTATCACCGCAGAGATGCGCGGCAACCACATTACAAGGCTTCAGGCCGGTGCATGCACTATCGAGCTGGGATTCATTCTGAACGACCTTATAAACGGTTTTGAGCGTGTTTCCGACCACTGCTCCAACATAGCGGTTGCGATGATAGAGGTTGCCGAGGGCGTGTTCGATACACACCAATATCTTAATGACATCAAGAGCGGTAACGACGAACAATTCCGCCGCGATTACGAAGCATACAGAGTTAAATACAGTTTGATATAATACATATTAAATAAAGCAGTGGCTGAGTTGGTTTCCAACTCAGCCACTGTTCTTTTATTATTGATTGTTAACTAACCGCTATGTCGAACGTAGCCTCGAACGTACGGTTCCAAGGATAGCGGAAGTTCGACAGCTTGACACCCTTGTGTGTCATAGGAACGCCGTCTCTTCCCATGAATTTAGAAGCATTTATACGGGCAACGATGGTTGCAGGACCGTATTGCGAAGTATCATTAAGGTTCGATATGCCCTTCCATCTGTAAGAAATGTCTTTTACAAGAGAGAAGGTGATCGTTTTGAGGAACGCCTTGTTAGATGCATCGGAAACATAATGGCAACGATAGAGATATACATATCTCGCAACGGCATTCGAAAGCGAAATACCCGTAGCATTAGCCACCGTGTTCCAGTTACTGTAACCCAAAAGCTGTGCAACGTCGAAGTCATAATTGAATATTCTCGAACCTAAGGCGTTACGGCCTTGTGCAGCATCGATTACACAAGTGGGGATTCCCGCTTTGACATTTGCGGCAGCGGTTTTTAACAGCTCGTTAGCATAATATTCCAGATTGTCGCTCTGAGTAAGAACAAGCACCTGCAAAGCGTTGGGATCGCTACTGGTCAGCGTTGCGCCGACACCGTTTATGTGCTTCTCGACGCAGACCTCAAGAGTATCGTTGTCGTAGGCATCTGCCGCCCAATCCTTACCTTCGCCGAAATATACAACGTCGCAGTTTGCCTGTCCGTATATACTGGTTGAGATCTTTGCCACACCCATAAGACCCAATTCATCGGCACCTGCAAAAAGCATGAGCTTTTCTCCGCCGATTTTCTTTATGTAGTTGATCTCGTTGGTCTGGATTGTTATTTGAGGAGAAGAGTCGTCGATACCGATATAAAGGCACTCTATATCAGCCGAAGCGTTTCTGAGCAGATAGTCGATAACCTTTAGTTTACGCGTACGCGAAGCAAGATACTGATTGAGCTTTGTAGAAGTTACGTTTACCGAAATAGTCTTGCCGCTCGCGTCATAACGATAACCGGCAATTATATTATCAACGGTAAGCTGAGATCCTGTAAGCTGTTTTCTTGCAACCTTGCCGTATTCACGGAATGCGTTGTACGTGGCCGAGTCATAACCCTGATATCCAACGGTAGATGCAAGGCGCATTACCGTATCAAAATACACAACGTATTTTTTCTTTGCTAAATTTATAAGATAATCGGTAACCTCCATTTCGAAGGTGAGATCTGTGTTTGACAAATAGCGCGATCCAACCAAACCGCCCGAAATAAGCTGGTCGATTGAAATAATAAAGTAATCACACTCGTCCTCTACCGATTTAAGCCAATTGAGGAGTCCGCGGCGGTTGCCGAGCGTCGAACCGTCGGAGTTCGGAGTCATGTTATCAAGTACGGTACGGTACATCTCATGCTCGGGCATAAGCAGTGTAAAGCCTGCCGCCTCTGCTTGATATACAACACGGTCTTTATTAACGGGCCGGTCGTCCAACGGAATGTACGCTATCTTAATACCGTTGCCGTTTGCCGAGAACTCACGGTGCGATACGGTTCCGATATAATACGTAGCAAGGCAGTGACGTTTAACGCGAACGTAATCGAGCGCGGAAACTTCATCCCCGAATTTACATGCCTCGTACGCTGCAGACTCGGGCGAATACGTACCGAGAACCGCGCGCTTGATCAAAACGTAGTCGTCGGCAGAAACCATACCGTCGCAGGTAACGTCGCCGTAAACCACGACCTTATATTTCAGACCGTTTTTATCGGTAGCCATATCACCCGTTGCAACAAATTGACCTGTCGTAGAAAGCGAAACAAAATCAGGCTCTGCTTTCAAAAAATCGGCAGGCGTAGTCATTTCAGTGATATTGTAAAGATATCCGTTTTTCGAAACGAATTGTCCGCTTGAATAAACGTTCCCATTATCTACAATCTCGGCGCTTGCGGCAACACAGATTGATGAGAGCAAAATCAGCGAGCATAAAAGAACAGCTATTATTCTCTTCATGGTATCCCTCTCCCTTTTTTCATTTTTATTTTCATCATTATATCACATATCCCAAACACTCGTCAACCGCAAAAGACACAATTTTGCAAACTTTTTTGATAATTATAACAAAAAAATCCTTTCGAGCTCCTTTTGCATCGTCATTTTGTCCCAATTTCTTTTCAATTTTATAATCGTACTATTAAACGCCACAATATTGACTTTTTCGGTTAAAGGTTGTACAATATAAAATAACAGAAAATATTGTATAAAGTATAAGGAGTTGCCGATGAGCGCACTGGATGTACTTAAAAGTAAATTCAGGTTTGACAAAGACAGTCCTTGGTATTTTTACCGCAAGGTGCTTTGGTGGTCTTTTATTGTTTCAACCTGTATAACCATTCCGTTTATTATTGTCGAATGGATAAAAACCGGTTCTGCCGTTTTTCTCTATTTCGGCGACTACAATGCACAGCAAATATGTTTTTATGAGCACTGCATACAAATGGTGCAATCCGGAGAATACGGCTGGGACTGGGTAACCGATATGGGTTCCAACTTTATCGGCAGTTATTCCTACTACATGCTGGGAAGTCCGTTCTTCTGGATGATGTGTGTCTTCCCTTCTACGTGGGCTCCCTACCTGATGGCGCCGATGTATATGGTAAAATACATGGTTGCCGCCGTTGCCGGTTATGCCTATTTGCAGCGTTTTGTAAAGAACAAGAATTACGCCGTTATCGGTGCGCTGCTTTACAGTTTTTCGGGTTTCCAGATATACAATACGTTTTTCAACCAGTTCCACGACGTTGTGGCGTTCTTCCCCTTGCTTCTTATCGGCATCGAGGAATTTGTTCAGAATGACAGAAAAGGTCTTTTTGCAATAGCCGTAACACTGAATGCATTGATAAACTACTTTATGTTTGCCGGTCAGGTAGTATTTTGTGTTATCTACTTCTTCTTTAGACTCTCTACAAGATCGTTCAAGATAACAGTCGGCAAAATGTTCGGTCTTATCATCGAGGCTGTTTTGGGACTGCTTATGGCAATGTGCCTCTTCCTTCCCGCGGCGTCGGCACTGATGGGTAATAACAGAATTTCCAACTCTTATATGGAAACCGTTTCGAAGATAGTCGAATATATCAGAAACGACAAATGGGAATCCGCAAAGAACAGCATAAAATCGCTGTTTGTATATCGCAGAAGCGGAGAATTTTACTGGGAGAGATACGGTCAGATATACGAATCCTACTTCTTCCCGCCCGATATCCCCTCGCGCGTTAACTTCTTTAGCGGGCACGGAACACGCTGGGCATCGATTTCGATGTATCTGCCCATGTTTGCGCTTTCGGGTGTATTTGCGCTGTTCACGGTGAAAAAACGCACCTGGCTGAAGGCCTTGATAGTTTTCTTGATCGTCTGCTCGTTTGTTCCTATTCTGAACAGTATGTTCTTCCTTTTCAACTCGTCTTATTACGCAAGATGGCTGTATATGATGATATTGATGCTCTGTCTTGCGACCATAATCAGTTTGGAAGACAAGCAATCAAAATGGCGTTTCCCGACAGCTTTGATGACGTTTTTATGTACGACCGTTGCGCTCCCCTTGGGACTTATTTGGTATCAGAACGACGAAGAGGTCACAACGCTCGGCTATCCTCCGTATTTAGGCAGATTCTGGATATATGTTGCCATTGCATACCTCGGCATTATCCTCACGGCATTTATCATACGGAAATACCGCGGAACAAAGGTGTTTGAGCGTGCGCTGCTGTACGGCATCTGTAGTATAACCGTGATTTACAGCTGTGTTCACATTACTAACGGCAAACAGCACTCGCACACGAGTAAATTCTTGGTGGATCAGTGTATCGAGGGTGAAGTCGTACTTCCCGATCCTCACGAGGAGTTTTACAGAATAGACTTTTACCGAAACTCAAAAATTTCTACGATCGATAATTTGGGTATCTATTGGAATTACCCGACTATCGAAAACTTCCACACCGTTGTACCTCCCTCTATAATGGAATTTTATGAGGGCATCGGTATTACGAGAACCGTTAGTTCACGTATCGAGAGTTCGCGTTACGGTCTTAGAGCATTCACCTCCTCTAAATACTCGTTTATACGGACATCGAGCAACAAAAAGAAGGTAAACCAAAGCTATACCAACCCTCAAACCGGAAAGAACGAGGTCAAAAAGGTTACCAAGGAAGCTCACGATACTTATGGGTTCAAATACCTTGAATCTCAGAACGGGTTTGATATTTATATCAACGATAACTTTATCCCGATGGGCTTTGCCTATACCGAATTCATGACGCAAAGCGATTTCGAGGAGGCTTATTCAGCCACAGAGCGCGATAGAGTGCTTTGTACCTACTTGGTAGTACCGGATAATATGGCCAAGTATTATTCGCAGTTTATGACGCGCGTTACACCGAAAAACAAGGCTGCGGCTACCAAGGTTACTTTTGAAAAATCGGTTGACGAGCGCAAAACCATGTGTTGTGACGATTTCGAGTACTCGACCGACGGATTTAACGCAAGTATTACGCTTGATGAACCTGCAATAGTGTATTTCAGCGTTCCTTACGAAGAAAACGGTTGGAGCGCCACCGTTAACGGAAACGAAACCGATGTGCTTCGCGTAACCTACGGTTTTGTGGCGGTAGAGTGCCAAGCAGGCGAAAACAAGATAGTGTTTGATTACTCAACTCCCGGTCTTGTCAAATCCGCAAAGATCAGCTTCGGCGGTTCGGAATTCACATTGCCGGGCGGTGTATGGATCTCGTTGATCGGATTGTTTGGATTTGTGCTCTATATGCTTTATTTCAAGGTTTTGAAAAAGCAAAAGGCAGAAACCCGTTTCTTCAGCTACGAATACTTTGACGATTGCGGCGCAAACGACCTTAGTGCCAAGGAGCGAAAAGCATTGGCGAAAGCGGAAGAGAATGCCGAATCCGAATCAAGTGTTGAAAACGAAATGAATACCGAATCCGAGTTAAAAAGCGAAGATGAAATCAATAATGATGAAACGGTGGATGAAGCGGACAAGGTCGAACTTGACATTTCTGATGAAGCTCAAAATATCGACGAAAAAACCGAATAACAGATAACAAAAGGATGCTGTCGCAAGAAAACAAGTGACAGTATCCTTTATTTTTTGATTTTCTTGATCAACAAATACCATTTTTGCAAACCTTTGCATGGCATGTTATAATATTGCCGAGTTCATAATAAATATAACACAAAACATCGAAAAAACTGCCGCCGATATTCGGCAGCAGTTTTTATCGAAATTTTTATCGTTTATTTGCAGTTTTTGTCACAACGATTGTTGTTCTGCTGAGAAGAACCGCGGTCGGATGCGCCGTACTGTTCTTCGGCATAAGGGTAAAATTCGCTTACGGGGAACTGCATTTTGCCGAAGATAGAGCAGGGATCGTCGTTATTGCAGGGTTTGCTGTCCTTTTCGGGCAGGCAGAAGTGGCAAGCAGGCAGCATAAGCTGTACCTTGCGTTCCATGCGGATAACCGAGAACACGCCGATAGTGACATAAACATTGTTTACGCCGACACCATCTACAAAATCGCCGTCGAAGTGCGAGCGGATGCGTTCGGGGATAGCATCAACGCACATGCAGCAATTACCGAAGTGTCTGTTGCGTTCTACAAGCTTGCTGTCGAGGCAAATAGGCGATGCAACTTCGAGCACAACGGTGGGAAGAGTGGGTACGGTATCGCAACGAAGGTCGCGTTCGTCAAAGCAGAAGCTATTCTTTTCGGGATCGGAAGTAAATACCGAAACATTCTTTTCGCTGCCGTAAAGAATGATCTTTTTGTCGAATGCACACAAGCCTTTTACTTCCTGTACTCTGCCGCCGCAAACGCAGGCTTCGAGTGTTACGCAGAAGTAATAGCGCACGGTGACCTGATAAAATCCCTTGTTGAAGGGTACGGGTTCGATATTGATATTGGTGTTGATAACTTCCACGCATTTGCATCTTACGGCGCTTGCCTTATCGATGATTTCCTGAGCCATATCGCAGAGGTGTACTTTTACATCCTCCAGACAATCCTTATCGCGCGCGGAATCAAACACCTTATCCACGCTGATGCAGCAAAGCTGTTCCTTATTGCCGCCGCAAAGTCCGCCTAACGGACTGTTTCTTTCATTCATTAGAATTCCTCCTTGAGTGTTTGGATAATACCATATATTGTGGAATTATTGTGTGATATTATCAATACTATTCTATGCAGGAGCATGAAAAAGGTGATTTTTTGTGAAAAAGAACCATTTACAAAACCTTTTACTGATGATATATTATTGTCGAGGTGATACGCTATAGAACGCAGAAAGTCAACTATTTTGACAATACTTGCTTTAGCTTTGCTTTTTATGGTAGGCTTCACATGTCTTGCCGTACAAGTTCTTATGTGGCAAAGTCAGGATATTTCGGTTGACATCGTCAGCGAAAACCAAACCGGAAATCAAGAGGTTACCATTTCAATACGTAATACCGCCGGCTCTACTCTCCTTTTTTATGAAAACGCAGAGATTACCGGCAAAATAGAATATCTTAGTGAGAACGGCTGGGTTGAATATTGTGATGTAAGTTACACAGCCGGAAACGCAAAAGCGATCTCGCAGCTTTACGGCGGCACCTTTGCTGAGCTTGAACCCGGCGAAGGATGGAATCTTTCGGTGCCCGAAGATAAGGTTGCCGATATGAAAAACGGTACTTATCGCATCAAAATGACATACATTACCGAAAAGAATTATAATAAGTATATGAATATGTCGTACAAGAACAGTACCGATATAAACAAAAACAATTCGGGCAAAAATAACTCGCAGGAAAGCGGAAAAACAAAACCCGATACTTCATCAGGTACTATCCCCAACGGCGGTTCTAACGATATTACCGTAGATATCTACGATGATGTTTCGGGAAATAAGAAGCCGAATAATGCGTCTAATGATTTGATCTCCAATACCAACAAAAACGAAAGCAGCGAAACAATCGTATCCGACGAGGTTTCTGAAGAAGAGGAAGAAGAGTACCTTGCGGCTTCGAAAAGCGAGGTTTTTATTAAGGTATTCAATTATGAAGCTCCCGAGGATTTCGTAAGCGAGATCAGCATCGAGGGTCGCAGTATCGACACCGATAACAATTCCAAAGCAACAAGAGCCAGAAAACAAACAAGCGAACTTGAATAATCAACAAAAAGCCCCTGAACTTGGGGCTTTTGATTTTAGAGGGTGAAATTCATGGGGTTGAGTGACAAAATAATCGATATTCTGGAAATGCACAAGGGTGAATATGTTTCGGGGCAGGCGATCGCGGATACTCTGGGTGTTTCGAGAAGTGCGGTTTCGAAATGCATTATCACTCTAAAAAACGACGGATACGACATTAAATCGGTAAACAACCTCGGACATAGTTTGAATAAAGATTGCGATATACTTTCGAAAGCGCGCATTGCCGCTCACATCGGTGACGAAAATACCGAAATCAAGGTATTCAAAACCATCGATTCCACAAATTCCGAAGCAAAACGCGCCGTTTCCGACGGGTTGGAAGCAGACGCAATATTTGTTGCCGAGGAGCAGACTGCTGGGAGAGGCCGCAGAGGGAGGAGTTTTTATTCTCCGAAAGCAAGCGGACTTTATTTTTCATGTGTTTTACACCCTAATGTAGGGCTTTCCGACTCGACATCACTCACTGCCGCGGCGGCGGTAGCGGTTTGCGAAGCTATTGAAGAAACAACAAAAAAACACCCGAAAATAAAATGGGTGAATGATGTTTTTATTGAAAACAAAAAGGTTTGCGGTATACTTACCGAGGCGGTATCCGATTTTGAATCGGGCAGGGTTCAGGCAGTTATCGTCGGCATTGGCATTAACCTTACGACAGATAACTTCCCCGACGAGCTGACAAACATCGCCGCATCTGTAGGAGTGAATATCGACAGGAGTGTACTTGTATCTAAGATATACAAGCGTCTGAAAGAACTGTGCGATAATCTGCCTAATAAAGACTTTATGTCTAAATACCGCGAGTATTCGCTCGTTTTGGGCAAAATGATTTATTTCACCCGTAACGGCATAGATTACACGGCAGAAGCCGTTGATATATCAGACGACGGCAGTTTGGTGGTTATCACCGAAAGCAATGAAAGAATGGCTTTGAACAGCGGCGAGATAAGTATTAAGTTATCTTGATGCGCTTGATATGCTTTGAAGCAATATATGCAAAGACGATTTTAATGCAGTCGGGAATACCGAAAAGGCAGACAACGCCTATGAATATCTCAAAAAAATTCTCGCTTCCGTTATCCGCAAAACGCATTGCCCATGCACTGCCGACCGCGTAACAGGCGAGCAACGCAAGAACAGACGCAACCGCACCCGTTATTGGTTTATGCCCAAAAATCGATTCTGAGGCGATATAGAGGCATCCCGAGACGACAAATCCGAATATATATCCCCCCGTCGGTCCAAAAAGCACGCCTATCCCCGATCCAAACCCCGAAAATACGGGGATTCCGACTGCGCCGAGTGCCATATATACAAATATCGACGCCGTGGCTTTTTTTCCGCCGAAAAAGTAAAACAGAAAAAAAACACCGAAAGTCTGCAGTGTAAACGGTACCACTGGCGTCGGTATCGATATCCATGCACAAACAGAGAGCATTACGGCACCGAGTGCAATATATGTCATATTTCTTATTTTTCCTCGGTTACGCATAACATCTCTCCCCTTCTTTTATAAATATAACATACGAAAGCAAAAATGTCAACCGAAACACGAATTCGGTTGACATTTTGTTTTTTTAATAATTATCGCAATACAAAGAAACCGCTAGCGCAAGCATGCCGCCTGTGAATTCTTTTGCCTCGAGATAACAGAAAAGTTTTATCC
>JAZTZF010000184.1:0-6981 GCA_045637325.1 Eubacteriales bacterium
GATTGGCTTAATTTTACGCCTATTGTTGTTGAATAAAAAACAAGCGAGAGAAAAACTTTTAGAAAAGTTTTTCTCTCGCATTTTTGTTTTACCCTGAATTATTCCAAAATATTACTTGTTATATACTGAACGCCCCAAGAAACGAGTCTTTCGGCAACGTCCTTGTTATCGACAGTCCAGACGTTGACCTTTATACCCTCGTCGAGGAATTTCTTGACCTTCCATTCCTCGTCAAACACGGCATAATTGATATCAACATCCATTTTGTTGGTCTTGAGGGTTTCTATAAGTTCGTCCGAGAACTGGCTTGTAAGGAACTGGCAAACAGATTCGGGGCAAACTTGGCGGAGATTTACAAGGTTTTCCATACCGAAAGATATGAAGATCATCATATCAAGCGTGTATTCCTCTTTGATTATCGCTACGACCTTTTCCATGTTTTCGACACTGAAATTGCCCTTGAATTCAAGCACGCAAACCTTGTCGTACTTCTTGCAGATGCGCAGATAATCCACCAATTGGGGGATACGCAGGTCGATCCTGCCGCGGTTTCCGTCGGTATCCTTTAGCTGAACCGACTGCAAGGTCTGAAGAGTAGATTGCTCGGGGATAACGTAATCCCCTGCAACACGGACGGTGTCGTTATCGTGAAGCAAGACAAAATTGCCGTCGGCTGTAACGCGAACGTCGGTTTCGATGCCGTAATAGCTTCTGTTACCTGCCGCAACAAACGCAGACGCGGTATTTTCCTTTTCAATACCCGAAAGACCTCTGTGCGCGACAACCTTGGCGTTGCCCTTGTTGAATTTTATGGTATCCATAACTAAAACCTCCAAACCACAATCGGTTGTTGATTATTTTGCAACGATATTAAAAATTTTGTCTTTAATATAAATCTTCTTGATTATCTGCTTGCCGTCAAGTGCCGACATAATAGCAGAATTGGCGTTGATTATATCCCAAACGGCATCTTCTTCGGCGCCCGCAGGGATAACAACGGTGCCCTTCAGCTTGCCGCAAACCTGAACCGCGATCTCGATTTCGTTATCAACGGTAAGCGCTTCGTCGTATTCCGGCCAATCTGCAAGCGAGCAGAAGCCGTTTTGCCCGAGATTTTCCCACGTTTCTTCGCATATGTGCGGAGCAAACGGGCAAAGTATGCGGGTAAGCGCAAGCAGGCTATCCTTGTCGATCCTGCCGACGGCATAAACATCGTTAAGGAAACTCATCATTGCCGCAATGGCGGTGTTGAATTTCATGCCGTCGATATCGTTTGTTACCTTTTTTATCGTCTTGTGGAGCGAACGGACGAGCTTTTCGTCCTTCTCGCCCAGCATTTCGTCGAGTGCGGCAAAGCGTTCGAGGAATCGTTTGCATCCTCTTACACTGCTTTGCGACCAAGGTGCGGCAGAAGCGTAATCGCCCATAAACAGGGTATACGTACGCAAAACGTCTGCGCCGTATTCGTCAACAACGTCGTTGGGGTCTACAACGTTACCCTTGGATTTACTCATTTTTTCGCCATCGGGACCGAGAATAAGTCCCTGCGCGGTACGCTTTGCATACGGCTCTGCAACCGGAACCAAACCGAGGTCGTAGAGGAATTTATGCCAGAAGCGCGAGTATATCATGTGGCGTGTAACGTGCTCCATACCGCCGTTGTACCAGTCGATAGGCATCCAATATTTAAGTTTTTCTTCGCTTGCGAAGAAGTCGCTGTTATGCGGATCGCAATAACGGAGGAAGTACCAAGAGGAACCTGCCCACTGAGGCATGGTGTCGGTTTCGCGCTTGGCATCGGCACCGCATTTCGGGCACTTGCAGTTAACGTAGCTGTCGATCCTTGCCAAAGGCGATTCGCCGCCCTGACCGGGGGCAAATTCGTCCATATCGGGAAGACGCAACGGAAGTTCCTCATAAGGAACGGCAACCATGCCGCATTTTTCGCAATGAACTATCGGAATCGGCTCGCCCCAATAACGCTGACGGTTGAACGCCCAGTCCTTCATCTTGTACTGAACGCCGCCTTCGCCCACGCCGAGAACTTCCAATTCCTCTATAGCGCGGCGGATAGAATCCTTTTTGTTGGTGAAACCGTTAAGGAATCCCGAATTCACCATTTCGCCGTCGCCGGTGTATGCCTCGGACTCGATATCTCCGCCTTTTATGACTTCGATAATATCAATACCGAATTTCTTTGCAAACTCCCAGTCGCGTCCGTCGTGTGCAGGAACCGCCATAATTGCGCCGGTGCCGTAGCCCATCATAACGTAATCCGCGATATAAATAGGAATTTCCTTGCCGTTTAGCGGGTTAACCGCGGTAAGACCGTCAAGACGTACGCCTGTTTTTTCCTTTACAAGCTGTGTACGCTCGAACTCGGTTTTCTTCGCACATTCGGCACGGTATTCTTCAACTTCGGACATGTTAGAGATGCCGCTTGCATATTTGTCGATAAGCGGATGCTCGGGTGCCATTACCATAAAAGTAACGCCGAAAAGCGTGTCGGGACGCGTAGTGTAGATACGCAGCGTATCGTCCTTGCCCGAAAGCGCAAAATTAACAAACGCACCCTCGGATTTGCCTATCCAGTTGACCTGTTGCTGCTTTATGTTCGGGAGATAATCCACTTCCTCAAGACCGCTCAAGAGCTTGTCGGCATATTCGGTAATGCGAAGATACCAAACGTCCTTGGATTTTTGAACTATGTCGTTGTGGCAGATATCGCACTTGCCCCCCTGAGAATCTTCGTTGGAGAGCACTACCTTACATTCGGGGCAGTAGTTTACCAGCGCGGTATCGCGGAAGACAAGACCCTGCTCGAACATTTTAAGGAATATCCACTGAGTCCACTTATAATAATCGACGTCGGTAGTGTCTACCACGCGCGACCAGTCGAATGCAAAACCGACTCTTTTGAGCTGGCTTGTAAACTTTTCTATATTTTTGTCGGTAACGGCTCTCGGATGCATGCCTGTTTTGATAGCATAGTTTTCGGTAGGAAGGCCGAACGCATCAAAACCCATGGGGAACATTACGTTGTAGCCCTGCATGCGCTTCTTGCGCGAGATAACCTCAAGACCCGAATATGCTTTTATGTGTCCGACGTGCATACCTGCACCGCTGGGGTAGGGGAATTCTACCAAGGCAAAAAACTTCGGCTTTTCGGAACCCTTCTCTCCGGGGTCCTTCGCCTCGAATATCTTTGCGTCGTCCCATTTATTCTGCCATTTTTGTTCTATATTCTTAAAATCGTGTTTCATTCCTGATCCTCGCTTCCTCCGAGTTTTATCTCGTTGCCGTTCCACAGTCTTTCGAGCTTATAAAAATCGCGCGCCTGCGAAGTGAAAACGTGTATAACCACACAGCCGTAGTCCAACAGTGTCCAAGCGTTCCCCGATGCGCCCTCGATATGGCTGGGTTCAACCCCGAGTTCCTCTTTCAGCTTAAATTCCACCTCGTCGGCAAGTGCACGCACGTGGGTGTTGGAGGTACCTGTCGAAAGCACAAAATAATCGGCAAGTATCGTCTGCTCGCTGACCTCTATCGTCGTAACGTCAAGACCTTTTTTGTTGTCGAGCGCCGTCGCCGCTATTTCTGCAATGGCTCTTGCTTTTTCTTTTTGCATCATATCGTCTTTCATTCTTTTATCCTTTCATCGGGGCGGATCAGAATTTTATCGCCCTGAGCTGATTTATATAGTAATTTCTTGCCTCGACGCTCTCGTTGCAGATAGTCTGTTCTTCGGAGATGAGATGTTTGATGGTGGTATCAAACGAGCGCACAAGTGTTTTATAAAGTGCAACGGTTTTGTCCGACTCTTTTGAGACTGCTTTTTTATAAAATTCGCGCAGTTTAATGCAACCTGCATCCTCGCGGAACTCCTCTATATAGTCTGCAAGATAGATGATTATTTCAAACGGCGACATTTTTGCCCTGCCTGTGGTGTGCCAATATATCGCAGAACACGCCTCGCTCGGCAGACCGAACCGTTCGCTCGCTATCATTGCGCCTGTTTTGGAATGAAGCAGCTTGGGGTTGCTTTTTTCTTCGTCGGTGAGCTGCAGATTGTAGTGATTGCATAGCTCTATTTGGCGTTCGTATGAATATTCTTTTGTAAAATCGTGCATCAACGCCGCCAATTCGACCAATTTCAGATCCAACGCGGGAAAATGTGTTTTCGCCAATTCCTTTGCGGCTTCTGCTACGCCGAGCGTATGCTTGAGCCTGCGCTCGGATATCGTCATTGCCGAAAGTATGCTGTTTGCATCGGTCATTTGCGATAAAGCCCCCGTTTCTTTATATATTCATACACCCCATCGGGCAAAAGCTCACGATTGAGCTCGTTTCTCAGTTGGGTGGAGGAAAGCAATATCCTATCGTTCTTCAAAAGCATCGGGCGTTTTCCCGAAGCCGATTCCAGCCTGCAAAGCGCATCCTTTACGTCGGCTTCGCCGCGATATGCCACAACAAGCGTTACGTTGTCGAGTATATATCTGTAATTCTTCCATTGGTCGAACCTGTCGATCCAGTCATCGCCCATAAGAAGATACAGTTCGCTTTCGGGATGAAGCTTTTTAAGCTCGGCAACCGTATCGCAGGTGTAGCTCATTCCCGCTCGGCAAAGCTCAATATCGCTTATATTTACCTTATCATTCCCCGAAAATGCTATTTTCAGCATCTCCAAACGTTCTTTTCCCGAAACTCCGTGAGATTCCTTTAGCGGAGGAATGTTGTTGGGAATAATATACAGCAGATCAAGCGAAAATTTATTTATAAACTCGTTTGCGATAGATACGTGTGCTTTGTGAACCGGATTAAACGTGCCGCCGAATATGCCTATCTTATTCGCCGTCATCCCAGTTGTGCCAAACCTCGGTAACGTCGTCGTTGTCCTCGAGTGCTTCCAAAAGTCTGTTCATAAACTTTATCTGGTCTTCGTCATCGAGTCTTACGTAGTTTGCGGGGATCTTTTCGGGATCGGCGGATTCGATCGTGTAGCCCTTTGCTTCCAAAGCCTCGCGTACTGCAGAAATCTCGCTCACGTCGGTAAACACTTCGCCGTTGCCGTCCTCGCTCGTAAAGTCAAGCGCGCCTGCATCGAGCGCGGCTTCCATAAATTCGTCCTCGTCTTTTATGCCCGAAACGACAACAACGCCCTTTTCGGCAAACATATAGGAAACGCATCCGCTTGTGCCTAAATTGCCGCCGAATTTATCAAAATAGTGGCGCACGTCGCCCGCGGTGCGGTTGCGGTTGTCGGTCGCCGCCTCTACGATAACGGCAACACCGCCGGGACCGTAACCCTCGTAGGTGATAACTTCGTATTGAACACTGTCGGCTCCTGACGCCTTTTTTATAACTCTGTCTATATTGTCGTTGGGCACGTTAAGGCTCTTTGCCTTTGCAATAAGGTCGCGCAGACGGGTGTTAGAGGTGGGTTCGGGGCCGCCTTCGCGTACTGCAATGGCAATCTCCTTGCCTATTTTTGTAAACACCTTTGCACGCTGTGCATCGGTCTTTTCCTTTTTGTGCATTATGTTTTTCCATTTGGAATGTCCTGACATGATTTGACTCCTTTATATTTGTTCGATAATTATATTTCTTCTGTGCGTTTCATGCCGAGCAGGTCTAAGCATCTGCCGAGAATATTGCGCGTTGCAGAAGTAAGCGCAAGGCGGAACTGCTCGGTCTCGCCGCCCGAGCCGAGGATGCGGCAGTTGTGGTAGAACTGGTTAAAGAGCGTGCAAACGCCAAGCGCATAGCGCGAAACGATGCTCGGTTCGTACTCGTTAGCCGAACGGATAACGGTATCTTGATAATCGCAGAGTTTGCGGATAAGGTCGGTTTCTTCGGAAACGGGTGTGTGGTTCGAATAATCGCCGCTAAATTCGCCTCTGCGAAGAACACTTGCCGCACGGGCGTAGGTGTATTGGATATAGGGACCGGTATTTCCGTCGAAGGAAAGTGTGCCCTCCCATGTGAAGTTGGTGTCCTTGATCCTGCTGTTGGCGAGCGCGCTGAATACGACCGCGCCGATACCCACTGCTTCGGAAATTTCGTCTTTATTTTCGCTTGCAATATTCTTTTCTTCGATAATCGCTCTCGCCTTTGCAACCGCTTCGTCAAACACGTCGTTGAGAAGAATGATGTTGCCGGTTCTTGACGCGAGCTTTTCACCGCCGAAGCTCATAGTGCCGTAGGGTATATGAACAAGATCCTTCGCCCATTCTTTGCCCATCATTTCGGTAACCTTGAACCATTGAGCAAAGTGGAGCGACTGCCCTGCGCTGGTGACGTAGGCGCATTTATCGAATTTATAGGTGTTGTAACGGTAATTTGCCGCCGCAATATCACGGGTGGGGTAGAGCGTACTGCCGTCGCGCTTCAAAATCAAAGCAGGAGGCATGTTCCATTCCGAAAGATCAACGAGTGATGCGCCGTCGTCGATTTTAAGAAGCTCTTTTTCTCTCAATTCCTCGACAATCGCAGGCATTTTGTCGGTGTACAGACTTTCGCCGTCCCAAACATCAAAATCGATGCCCAAACGCTTGTAGGTCTGGGTGTATTCGCGGAGAGAAATGTCCTTAAACAACTGCCAGATCTCAAGATATTCTTTGTTGCCGTTTTCGAGTTCGCGGAAAGCGGCACGCGCTTGGTCGTTAAGAGAGGGATCTTTTTCGGCCTCTTTTCCGAATAAAACATAGATACGCTCAAGCTCTTTAATGCCCTCGCGTTCGAGCTGTTCGCGGCTCGACCACTTTTTATAAGCGACGATCTGTTTGCCGTTCTGAGTACCCCAGTCGCCCAAATAGTTAAGCGCAAAAGTCTTGTAACCGCACGCCTTGTAGATATTGCGGACCGCGTTACCGATAACCGTCGTGCCCAAGTGGCCGAGGTGGAAACGCTTTGCAATGTTAGGCGACGAGAAGTCGAGAACGATGACTTTTCCTTTGCCGAATTCAAGAAGCTCGGGATATT